>JAJDFU010000577.1 GCA_020528935.1 Saprospiraceae bacterium
GGTGCGGTTTGGGAGTATCCCAAACCACATCGCGTCATGTATAAAATGCGCTCCCGTTAACCCGGAAAATTCACCGAATTTTCCGCCCGAAGGGCTGACGAATTGCAAAATTTTGTAAATCAAACCATTACGAATAATGCAGTTCAATTCTTACTGTTATTATCCGTACCCAAATTTGGGCCCACAAAATTTTGCAATGGTCAGGGTCTTAGATGCTGACAAGCATAGCTTCGTCATTATTCACGGTAATCCGTGAATAATTCGGGTTAGCGGTATCGGGCCGAAGGCCGGCACATGCCGCGAATGTTCCGGCCTGGCTTGCCGTTAAATTGCTGTTAAAGCAAGGCCCGGCCGGCATCCATTCGATAGTTTTAAGCGGTTTATCCAGATAGCGAAAACCGTTGCGGCTATTTGCCCATTCCAATGCAGCCGGGACGCACTTTGCGTTCGCCTACCTGTGGGGGCTACGCGAATAGTCCCTTTGGAATACGGGATCTTATCGAATGCACAGTCATGAATAAAAAAGCCATATGGGCGATAATCGGTTTGATGAGTGCGGCAGTCATCGGTGTAGTGTGGCTGCAGATGGATCTCATTCGGACCGCTATCAAGGTCAACGAAGAGGAGTTTGACAAAAACGTCTACTCCGCGCTGAGCGAAGTGGCCGCCTCGCTGGTATACGAGCAGCGGCGCCAGGCCTTTCGCATGTGGGGCAATGGTTTTGTGACCAACTACATGGAACGGGGAGAAGAAATGGGCCCCCTTCCCGAGCACGCTTCCGGCCTGTCGCTGCCCTTGCGAACCAGCGGGAAAGATATGCTGGATCAATTGCTCAAGGAGCTGGCCGGGGTATGTACCTGCAAAAATTGCCTTTCGGATCCCTCCAATCCCTATCGCCAGCTGCTGACCTTCTATACCCAGTCCATGCCGGCGCTGCCCCTGGAGGAGCGCATCAACCCCCGCCATTTGTATACGCTCCTCAGCCAGGAACTCGCCAACAAGGGCATAGACACGGAGTTTAATTACGGGGTGTATTCCCGGGCGAAAAAGAGTTTCGTCGTATTCAATGATCACTACGTGGTGGAGGATGCCCAGCCCAAGGAAGTGCTGCCCGGCTATCGAACTATCTTCAATTCCCGGTACCGGGTGCATCTTTTTCCCGAAGAAATGCCCTCGCCCGGCCTGCTCATGATCCACTTTCCCTCCCGGGGCTCTTTTCTGTGGCGGTCGCTCTGGCTCAATTTTCTGGGTTCCATGCTGTTTACAAGTATTATCCTGTTCAGTTTTGGCTACACCATATACGTGATCTTTCGGCAGAAAAAACTGTCGGAGATGAAGACAGACTTCATCAACAACATGACCCACGAGTTCAAGACGCCCATCGCTACCATTTCCCTGGCGGTGGACAGCATCAACAGCCCGCTGGTTGCATCGGATGAGGATAAGGTGCGGCGCTTTGCCGGCATCATCCAGCAGGAAAACCAGCGCATGAACAACCAGGTGGAAAAGGTGCTGCAAATGGCCCTGCTGGACCGCAAGGACTTTTCGCTCAAGTACACCAGCGTAGACCTGCACGAACTCATCCGGCAGGCAGCCGAGAACATCACCTTGCAGGTGGAAAAGAAAGAAGGACAGGTGCAGCTCGATCTTCAGGCCGCGCAGCCCATGGTAGAGGCCGATCTCACGCACGTGTCCAACATCCTGAACAATCTGCTGGACAACGCCAACAAGTACTCTCCCGAGCAGCCGGAGATCACCATAAGCACGCGCGACCGGGGCAAAGGCGTGGAGGTAGCGGTAAAGGATCAGGGCATTGGCATGAGCAAAGAGGCGCGCAAGCAGATCTTCGATAAATTCTACCGGGTGCCCACCGGCAACCTGCACGACGTCAAGGGCTTCGGCCTGGGCCTCAGCTACGTCAAGGCCATGATGATCGCGCACAAAGGCTACATTGAGGTGAAAAGTGAGCCGGGCAAGGGCAGTATGTTCATACTGTTCTTCCCGCATCGGCAGGAGCCCTAGGGAGGTGCGGAATTGTCAAAAATGCATTATCTTACAATAAGCCCGCGCCTTCATCTGTTTTAAGGGAGCGTAAATATTTAGCTAAAACTGCGGCATGCATGGCTAGTCACAAGATCTTACTGGTGGAAGATGACCAGAACTTCGGAGATGTGCTTCGGTCATACCTGGTCATGCACGATTACGAAGTAACCCTGGCCACGGATGGCGATGCCGGGGCGCAAGCGTATGAAGAGGAAGATTTTGACCTCTGCATATTCGATGTGATGATGCCGAAAAAGGACGGCTTCACGCTGGCCCGCGAGATTCGGGAAAAAGACGCCCAGATGCCGATCATTTTTCTCACGGCCAAGTCCATGAAAGAAGATGTGCTAAAGGGCTTCAAGATCGGCGCGGACGACTACATTGCCAAGCCTTTCAATTCCGAGGAGCTCCTGCTGCGCATCCAGGCCATTCTCAAGCGCAGCAAGCGCGCCGAGGCCGAGGAAGACATCAAGGAATTCGATATCGGCAAATTTCATTTTAACTATCCATTGAGAATTCTTACATTTGACCCAGGCGGTGTTGAAGAAGAGCAAATGAAGCTTTCGCCGAAAGAAGCGCAACTGCTCCGGCTCTTTGCCATGCGAATGAACGATATTCTCCCTCGCTCTGAAGCCCTGACGAAGATCTGGGGGGAAGACAATTACTTCACTGCCCGCAGCATGGACGTTTTTGTGACCAAGCTGCGCAAATACCTGAAACGCGACGATAACATCGAGATTGTTAACATTCACGGAAACGGCTTTCAGCTGCTGGTCAAAGCAGAAAATGAAGCTTAAGAATTAATTTGTTTTTGGGATTATGATTTCAGCCGCTGCACCCTGGGTGTAGCGGCTTTTTTACGCCCCGGGCTGCCGTTTCCGTCAATCAAACCGAGCTGCGTGTACCGCTATTTGTTTCAACCCCTTGCATTTTTGATCGCACCGGAGCGCGCCCATGCCCTCACGGTGTTTTTGCTCAAGCTGGCATTAGCCGTTCCCGGATTGGGCGCGGTACTCCGCCGCAGCTGGCAGGCACCGCCGGCACCGGAATTGAAACGGGAACTCTTCGGCCTCACCTTCCCCAATCCGGTGGGCCTGGCTGCCGGCTTCGACAAGGACGGCAAGGCTTTGGCGGCTATGAGCGCGCTGGGTTTCGGCTTTATCGAGCTGGGTACGGTGACTCCCCGGCCGCAAGCGGGAAATGCACGCCCGCGCCTGTTTCGGCTCAAACAGGACCGGGCGCTCATCAACCGCATGGGGTTTAACAACGAAGGCGTGGACGCCCTGGTCAGCCGCCTGAAGAAGGGGCGCCCTCCCGGGCTGATCGTAGGCGGAAATATTGGAAAAAACAAGACCACCCCAAACACAGAGGCCGTCCGGGACTACCTGTACTGTTTCGAGCGCCTGTTCCCCTATGTGGATTACTTCGTGGTCAACGTCAGCTCGCCGAATACCCCAAACCTGCGGGAGCTTCAGGAAAAAGCGCCCCTTACCAGGCTGCTGGGCCGGCTCCAGGAACGCAACCGGGCCATGCCGGCTCCCAAACCCCTGTTGCTCAAGATCGCCCCCGACCTCAGTGAGGCGCAGCTGGATGACATCATTGCCATCGCCCGGGAAACCCAACTGTCCGGCATCATCGCCACCAATACGACTATTTCCAGATCGGGGCTGACCGAACCGCAGGAGCGCCTGGAAAAAATCGGCTCCGGAGGGCTTTCCGGTCAGCCCCTGAGGAAACGTTCTACCTCGGTTATTCGTTATATATATAGAAAAACCAATGGCACACTTCCCATTATCGGAGTGGGTGGGATTTGTTCTGCAGAGGATGCACTCGAAAAATTGAACGCGGGCGCCAGCCTGATTCAGATCTATTCGGGGCTGGTTTATGAAGGGCCCATGTTGATCCGAAAAATCAATAAGGCTATTCAGGCCGCTGAATTGGAGAAGCCAATCGAAGATGCCGTCTGAAAGCCGGCGAACTTCGAGATGGAACAAGCGGGATAGGCAAAGGCGGAAAAAGGGTAAGAAGCTTGCGAATGCGCCCTGATATCTGATGCGATGTAATGCGGGATCGAGCGTGGGACGAGAAGGATTCTTGCGGTATAAGAAACGGATTCCAGGTGCCAGACGAGGTTCAGTAATGGGGGCCGACGGGATGTTCTCCGCCTGAAGAGTAGCCTTGGAGGTCATTTTTCGAAGAAAGGGAATCTGTTTTTTGCTCTGCCTGGTATTCGCGCATTGGCATGATGCTATTTCAAGGATATAATGACCTTTTTCGGTTGGCATTTTATCCTTGAAACCGGTAGGAGGTCAGCTATGGAAAAACTTTTTTATAACCCCCAAAACCAAACCCGATGTTAATAGGAATTGTACTGCTCTTGATCGGGCTTATACTGTTCTACCTGGTAAATGAACGTCACAGTGCGGTGTACAAAGATCACCGCTTTTGGCTGGTACTCATAGCCACGGCGATCTTGCTGGCGAGTTTCACCGTTCGCTATTACGGCTTTTTTTAAACCGGATCAGCCCACGATCTTCAGACTGAGATCGAGGCTGGCGGCGGAGTGCGTAAGCGCTCCTACGCTGATGTAGTCCACACCGGTGAGGGCTGTTTCCCGTACATTGTGAATATTGATCCCTCCGGAGGCCTCTGTCTCGAATTGCCCGTTTACGGTGGCAACGGCTTCCTTTAGCAACAGCAGTTCGAAATTGTCCAGCATGATCCGGTCTATGCGACCGGCGTCCAGCGCTTCGTGCAGCTCCACCAGGTTTCGCACTTCCACGGTCACCTTGAGGTCGTTCAGGCCATGGGCTTTCTTGTATTCCGCTACCTGCGCTATCGCCCGGCCCACGCCGCCGCAGGCTTCAATGTGGTTATCCTTGATCATGAACCAATCGTACAGCCCGTAGCGGTAGTTGTGGCAGCCGCCCAGGCGGACGGCTTCCTTCTCCAGGAAGCGAAGCAGGGGGGTGGTCTTGCGGGTGTCCAGGATTTTCACGGGCAGGTCTTCCACTTCGAACGCAAAGCGATTGGACTGGGTCGCGATGCCGCTCATGCGCTGCATGAGGTTGAGGCACACGCGTTCGGCCTTGAGCAGGGCGCGCGTGTTGCCGCTCACTTCGAAGGCAACATCTCCCGGGCTGATGGCCTCGCCGTCCGCTTTGAAGGCCGTGAAGCGATGCCCGGGAGCTACCAGCTCAAAGAGGCGCCGGGCCGGGCCCATGCCGGCCAGTATGCCGGGATCCTTGACCAGCAGCTGGGCCTTGGCTTGCGCATCGGAAGGGATGCAGGCCAGCGAGGTCACATCGCCCTGGCCTACGTCCTCTTCCAGTGCCTGTTTCAAAAAGCGATCGAGTTGTTCTTGAACGGACTGCGCCATAGGTACAAACCGGTAGTTTTTAAAACAAAACGCCGATCCGGATCGTGAATCGGTTCAGTTTGGTTTTGGAATCATCGCTGAGGGCAACGCCGGGGCGCTCGGGATCAAAAACGTTGTCGGATTGATCCTTACTGATATCGACGATGCCAAACAACAGGTTGAAGCCACCCACCAGGTGTGTGCCCTCGGAGATTTCATACTCCAGTCCGCCGCCTATGCCGATGCCCATATTGAACAGGTTCACTTCCCGGCGAATATCCAGGTCCTCGATTTCTCCGCCGGAATTGGGGCCTTCCAGTTTGCCCTTGGCCTGGGTCTTAAAACCGAAAAGCACATTGGGTTGAATGAAGTAGCGGATGTAGCCGTACTGGCGGGTGCGCATCTTGAGTCCTATGGGGACTTCGACGTATTGAATGTTGTATTTCAGCTCGGTATTGGCTGCCAGCGTATCGGGCGCCGGAAATTTATCGGTTTCCGGCCAGTAGCGACCGGGTAAGCGGTGTTGCAGGTCGCCGCCCTGATTGAAAGAGAATCCGGCGCCAAACGTGAAGGCGTAGTTCTCTTGAAAGAAGTACTCGGCCATGAGGCCCAGGGATACCCCCAGGTTGGAGCCGCTGCCTTCTATGTTGCGGTTGTTGTCGCTGAGCCAGCCGATGGTAGGACTCACCTGGAATCCGAACTTGAGTCCCGTATCTTGTGCCGACATACCGACGGCAAAACCGGCGAATGCGAGGAAAAGGATGAGTTTCTTCATGGTGTTTTTTAAGGTTTTTGTTTTGGAAAAAAGGGAAAATACGATGGCTCCGGTGGGAAGCGTTATGCAATTGCTTTGGACATCCTTGATTCGCGGGTAAAGGTAAAGAATAAATGATATGTACCTGTCTTTGTTGCAACGCGTGCGTTTCGGCTTGTTCGTTCTACTCGTGCTGCTTCTGGTGGCTTGCCAAAAAGAACGGGAAGAAGAAGTGCCGGACGTGAGCCAGGTTCAGGTCGATTGGGAGCTGCGCCGCTTTGAGCAGGACCTTTTTCAGTTGGACACGCTCCGGATGGAAGCGGGCATCGAAGAGCTGCGAACGGCTTATCCCGAATTCGGGGCGGTTTTTCTGGACCGCATCCTTCGGGTGAACGACCCGCGCATGGCGCCGCAGGGCGAGGAAGCCTTCGTCAAGGGGTTCATCACCTTTCCGGCCCTCCGAAACCTGTACGACACCATTCAACAGCTGTATCCCGAAATGAGCCGCGAACGCGAGCAGTTTCACGAGGCTTTTCAGCGCTTCAAGTATTACTTTCCCGGCGAGCCCACGCCTTCGGTCACTACCTTTTTATCCGAGTACGCCTTGCAGGTGTTCATTTACGGAGAGAACGACCTGGCCGTAGGGCTGGATTTTTTCCTGGGGAGGATTATCCCTATCAGCGCTACAACCCCACGAACCCCAACTTTTCGGCCTATCTCACCCGCACCTTTAACCGGGAGCACCTGGTGGCCAAAACCCTGCAGCCCCTGGTGGACGACCTGGTGGGGGACCCGCAGCAGGAGCGCCTGCTGGACCACATGATCGCCAATGGAAAAAAACTATATATTTTGGACCGGCTGCTTCCGGCTACTCCCGATACCGCGATCATGGAAGTGAGCCGGCGGCAATGGGAATGGCTGCAGGCCAACGAGCTGGATATCTGGGCGTATTTTCTCACGGAGGAGTCCGATGCCGCCGGAGCATCGCAAAACCTGTTGTATTCTGCGGACTGGCCCGCTGTGCGCAAGTTTGTGGAGTACAGCCCGCATTCTCCGGGCATGCCTCCGGAAGCCCCGGGGCGCACTGCCAATTACCTGGGCTGGCAAATCGTGAAAGCCTGGATGGCCCGCCATCCCGGGGCCGACCTGCAACAACTTGTCGATCTGCGCGACCCTCAGCAGTTGCTGGACGAATCGCGCTACAAGCCCCGGCGAAACTGATTGTTCACTTAAACACTTCATCCGGATGGCAAAACGAAATATTCCGGTACTGCGCCTCTCGCAGTTTACCCAGGGCGATACCCGTCAGCAGAGCGCTTTTGCAGCGGAGCTGGGGCGCGCTTTCCAGGAGATCGGCTTCGTGGGCATAGTCGGGCACGGCATTCCCCAGGCGCTCATCGATCGCTTCTACGCAGAATCCAGGGCCTTTTTTGCCTTGCCGGAAACGGTGAAGCGCCAATATGAGATTCCCGGGATGGCCGGGCAGCGCGGCTACACCGCCTTTGGTGTAGAGCACGCCAAGCACTCCCGGGTAGCCGATCTGAAGGAGTTCTTTCAGATCGGACCGGAAGTCACGGACGGCGATCCCATCAAGGCGAATTATCCGGAGAACGTAGCCGTGGCGGAGCGGCCCCGGTTTCTCGCTGCCGGCCTGGAGCTGTACCGGGCCTTCGAAGGGGCCGGTGCCCGGCTGCTGGAAGCGATTGCCCTGTATCTGGAACTGGACCGGCACTACTTCGATTCGCGCATTCGCAACGGCAACTCCATCCTGCGGGCCATCCACTACCCGCCCATTACGCAGGAACCCGAATCGGCCATACGAGCCGAACAACACGAGGACATCAACCTCATCACCCTGCTGGTGGGGGCCTCGGCAGGCGGCCTGGAGCTGCTCAGCACCCGGGGGGAATGGCTGCCCGTTATGCCGGAAGAAGAAGAGATCGTGATCAACGTAGGCGATATGCTGCAGCGATTGACCAACAACTACCTGACGTCCACCACACACCGGGTGGTGAACCCGCCGCGGGAAGAATGGCATCGCCCCCGGCTCAGCATACCCTTTTTTCTGCACCCGCGCAGCGACATGGATCTGAGTTGCCTGCCCTCCTGCGTTACGGCGGAGCGGCCGCTGGCTTACTCCCCCATTACGGCCGGCGAATACCTGGCCGAACGACTGGCCGAGATCGGGCTGAAAAAATAGCCGTCCTTTCCGGCATCCAGCGCTTGAGCCCATACGGGATGAGAGGGCCGGAATAAACTTTTGCCCCTTTTTAACGTCTTGAGAACAAGGCACTTTGCTCGGGGAGATGAATTCCCGTACCTTTATATCACTAAATTAACGAGGCATGAACACGATTCTGTTATTCAACTTTTTAGGACCGGAAATGCTGGTCATTCTTTTTGCCATTCTCCTGTTGTTTGGCGGGAAAAAGATACCTGAACTCATGCGCGGTATCGGCAAAGGCATACGCGAATTCAATGCTGCTCGCGCCACCGTGGAGACGGAACTGAAGGAAGGCATGAAAGATGCGGAGCGCCGCGAACTGGAAGAAAAGTCTAAAACTGCCAAAGAAGAGCAGTAGCACGCTGAATTGGGCGATCCGGGATACGGATCGCACCGTCGTCAGAATGGGATGAAAACGCGGAACAGGCTTTGAGCCCGTTCCGCGTTTTAGTTTACCGCCGGCCGAAAAAGCTGCCGAGCAGCCC
>JAJDFU010000654.1:0-8520 GCA_020528935.1 Saprospiraceae bacterium
CTGTGATTGCATGGCGGTTTGGGCGGCCGTTTCCTCTGGGGCCTGGTTTACTTCGCCTTCCCGTTCCGCTTCGGCAGACGAAGAGTTCTGGCAGGCCGTGGCCACCAGGGCTAAGGCGAGAAAGAAAAAAGAGATCCGTTTCATAAGTTGACGGGTTAAGAAGGATTAAATTCGAACAAAGGGCCGCCTTTCCGGCAGCTGTTTTACCGGTTCAAAGTCCGTTATTCTGCCGGGTCCTTCTGTTGAAATATCTGCAAAATCCATCGCTTTTCTTGCAGGCCGTAGGGATTCCGGCCTTCCTTTTGCTGTTTTACGCAGGACCCAAGTAAACCGAACCGCTGCCCCCGAAAACCTGCGGTCATGAGATGGCTGATTCCCTGGATGGCGGGCTCTTGCCTGGCAGTGACCGGCGCGGCCCAGTCGGTTTACAATCCCAACCTGCTGCCTCTGGGCGACCGGGAATCCCTCATGGCCAATACGGGCACCGGCGGCCTGAAGTCCACCGGCGCGGTATTTTACAACCCGGGAGCTCTGGCCACCCTGGAGGGCGACCGCCTTTCGCTGTCCGGTTCGGCCTACATGCGTTTTCGTTTCGAAGCCGAGCCCATTGTCCCAGGTCGCCGGCAACGCTTTGAAGTACCGGGGAGCGGGCATCCGCTCGGTGCCCACCAGCGTCATCCTGGCGCGCCGGGTCGGAGCGTGGTACCTGGGGCTGGGTATGCTCATTCCCATGGCCTTCCATTTTGAGGGCCAGGAAGACTGGTCGGTGCCCGTGGACGGGCTGATCCTGGATCTGAAATTGCTGCAGAATTATCAGGAGTCGGTGTCCATGTACGGGCTCACGGCGGCTCGCTCTCTGGGCAGGGGCTGGTCTGCAGGGCTGGGGGTGTATGCCCAGCGGTATCGCTACCTGCTCACCATCGACCTGAAGGGTAACCTCCAGATCGATCCTTCGCGCCTCGTCCGGGAGACCCTGCGCGAGCGCCGGGCCCCGTTCAATCTTCTGCTGATGGCCGGCCTGCTCAAGCGATGGGACAAGTGGAGCCTTGGGTTGAGGATTATGGCGCCCGCTGTTTACGTGTTCGGAAAAGGCGATTACTACGCGGATAGGTTCAACAATGTGGGCGGTCAGGCAGAGACGAGCACGATCGACCTGCAGGACATTCCCGTGCGCTTTCACACGCCCTTGGATGTGCGCGCCGGCCTGACGTACACGCCCCACGTCCGCTGGACCCTCGCCCTGGACCTGTCCTTTGCCTTTCCCCTGCAATACGCCGTCTTTCCCGATACCCCCCTCGACATCGAGGAAAATACCAAAGGCAATTTCCGCTTCAGCGGGGGGCTGGAATACCGCTGGCACGACAACTTTGCCGTTCTGGGAGGCGGCTCCTACACGCCCACCACCTTGCGGGAAAACGAGGACCTCTTCGGCCAGGATTTCTGGTCGGCGCACCTGGGCGGCAAGCTGTTCACCGAACACGTGGAATTCGGCCTCGGCCTCTTTTACATTTTGGGCCGGGGCGAAGGGCTGCTGGCCGTAGGACAAGGCCGGACATCGGAACGCTTCGAGTACGCCGGCTTCACGGTGGGCACGAACTATCGGTTTTAACCGGGATGCGCGGGCTTTGTATCTTCGCTTTCCAAACGCCTGTACATGGACGAAAAAGTAGTGGTGGTGACCGGCGCCAATGCCGGCATCGGATTCGAGACGGCCAGGGCCCTGGCCGGAAAGGGAGCCGAGGTGGTGATGATCTGCCGCAATGCCGAAAAGGGAGAGGCGGCCCGGGCGCAGATCCGGCAAGCTACCGGCAACGACAAGCTGCACCTGCTGCAGGCCGATCTGGCCAGCCAGCGCCAGATCCGGGAGGCGGCCGCCCGCATCCGGGATCGATATGCGAAGCTGGACGTGCTGGTCAACAATGCCGGCACCTGGTTCAGCGAGCTGGTGCGCACCGAGGACGGCATTGAGACGGTCTTCGCCGTCAATCACCTGGCTTATTTTCTGCTCACCCACGAGCTGCACCCTCTGCTGGCCGCCGCCGGGGATGCCCGCATCGTCAACGTGGGCTCCGACTCCCATTTCAAGGGCGAGATGCAGTTCGACGACATCCACCTCACGCGCAATTACCACGGCCTGCGCTCCTACGCCCAGAGCAAGCTGGCCAATGTGCTGTTCACTTACGAGTACGAGCGCCGCAAGCCGCACGACCACGTGGCGATCAATTGCGTACAACCCGGCCTGGTGTACACCGATATCGGCGTGAAGCACACCACCTGGCTGCACGCCCTGGCCTGGAAGGCCCGCCGCAGCCTGTGGAAGAGCAAGACCCCCGCCGAAGGCGCCGCCACCTCCGTCTATCTGGCCTCCCATCCCGAAGCGGCCGGGGTGAGCGGCAAGTACTGGGACGACAAGCGCCCCAAGCCCAGCGCGCCGGCCTCTTACGACGAAGCGGCTGCCCGCCGGCTGTGGGAGCTGTCCGAAGAGCTGTGCGGCATCGAGCAGTATTTCTGAGGCCGGGCCCAGGGCAGAGCGCTATACCTTCGTTTTCTCGACCGGCTGGCGACCGGCAGCTTCCCGGCGGGCCTGCCGCATCTGCGCGTAGCGGCGCAGCCAGTAAAGGTAAAAGGGCTCCCGGCCCGGTTCGGGCCGTTCCTGCTCGTCGTCCAGGCCTTTGCTGCTGAAGGCGTGGTAGTGCAGCACCTCGCCCTGATAGTAGAGGCCGGCGGCTTCCAGGCCGCTGCCGGTCCAGCGCAGATCCTCCCCGCCGCCCAGGCCGGGCTGGCGCAGGTCTTCCTCCAGATCGTTCAACCGGAGCAGCAGTTCGGCGGCCCGCTCGCGGCTCACCGGCTCGGTTTGCTCCTTCCTGTCGGCCATGGACTCGATGAGGAAGCTCTTGACCAGCTTCTCGTGCATATCGGCATAGGCATCGGGCCGGGCCAGATACTCCAGGGCGATGAAGTCGCCGTCCCAGAAGGCCAGCAGGCCCACCTGCCCTGCCTGCAGGGGCACTTGTGCCATAGCCTCTGCCAGCTCGTCCCGGCGGCTGGTATAGGCGTCGCGCATGGCGCCGGTGGCCGACGGGGCATCTAGCTTGGAGTGCAGGGTGCGGATCTCCTGCCACACTTCTCCCTGCCCGGCCTCGTATTCGCGGTGCGCCTTCAGGGCCGCTTTCATGCGCAGGTTCTTCTTGCTGCGCAGAGAATAGGCCATCATGCTGTCGGATTCGGCAAAGGTGGGGCTGCTGTAGCTCCAGCGATGCTGCTCGGTACAACTCACGGGAATGACCACCTTCGAATGGGGTTCCAGCAGTATGGAGGTGTTGATGATGCGGTTTTGCTTGGCGCCCTTCACTTCCTCTCCGTCCACCAGCAGGATGGGCGTGTCGCCGGTATTTTCGGCCATCAGCCGGCTCACCTGGCCGGACTCGTGTACTTCACTCACCCGAAGCCGGTGGCGTTCCAGGGCGGCGCGCATGCTCAGAAAAGCGGGCCGCGAAAGGTCCGGCCCGGGAAACAGCGGAAAGAAGACGAGGTTTCGGACCGCAGACGAATCTCCAACCTCCAGGTGGTCCAGCACTTGGGCAATTACATGTTGCATAAGAAGACGATTTTCGGATTGTATCCTGTCCTACAAGCCAACGGCCATAGATAGTTCCCGCTTGTGCCGGATTTGGCAAAAAAAAATAAAAGATGGCATGCCGGCGAGCGGCAAGCAGTAGATGGGAGAATAAGGTGGAACGGGCAAGTTGGCCGTTCAGCGGACAGGAAGCGGGTTTTCGGCTGGCCGGTGGTAGGTTTTGTTTCGCTTACTATTTATCTTCAAAGCCTAACATCTTCCAACTATGAATCCGGCATCGACCCGAAACCTAGCCTTTTTATTTTGCCTCCTGGCCTTATCCATCTTTGTGAGCCCGAAAGGGTTCGGCCAAACCATTATTACCGGCCCCTATGACAATTATCCGGGACCACACCACGTACGAGTAGCTATCAATTTTGTACAGTCCCCGGATAAGCCATGGACCGGTGCCTACGATCTAGAACAGGAAGCAAATGCATGCTTAGCCACGCTAAATAATGCGTTTAACCCCCACAATATTTATTTCCTGCCCTATGACAATGGTGCTGAAGGTCCTTGTGGCAATCCTTCCTATGATCTCATCGAAGCAGCAGGGACAATGAGCATTCAGACTATTCGAGAGACTTTACAAGACCCTGCCGACATCCGTGACGCTCTGCATATATACATCAGAGGATCCGGCACTTCTCCAAGTGGCAATGCTTTCCGAGTTCCCAATACTTATTTTTCTGCCTTCGGGAGTAGAGATAATGGCAACGAACTGGTTACCCGAACGGAAGTGATCGTTCAGCTAATGGGCTTCTGCCTGGGGTTATTTCACACCTTCCAAGGATTTAATCCCGATCCGGGCAACCCCGATGGACCTCCTTCCTGCCCGGAAATTCCTGGAATATGCCCTGAGCCTTGCACCTGTTGTGGAGACCTGGTGTGCGATACGGATTACCATGGAAACAGCCTCATACAGACAGACTCCAATTGTACGTTCCCTGGACTTCCAGATCATATCGTGCGCAATTTCATGAGCTTTACCGTTCCCGGCGACTGCCGCAGCGAATTCACCCCGGAGCAGGTACTGCGCATGCGTACCTTTCTGGAGAAGGCTCCCGAACTTCAAGGGGTGCAACTTCAACCTACCTCCATACCCGGAGGGACCATTGCCTCGCCCTCGGGCAATATTATCCTCGAACCCGGAACTACCCTCACCATTGATTCGCCCCTGGAAATGCTTCCCGGGGCAAGGATCGTAGTACAACAGGGGGCTCTCCTTACCGTGCGGTCTACGATTAGCCCTTGCGAGGGCCTATGGGAAGGGATTGTGGTCAATGGCAATAATGACTTTCCACAGAACGAGACGGATCAAGGCAAGTTGGTATTGCGAGGCGACGGCCGCATTGAGCATGCCCGCATCGGCATTAATGTGCAAAATTTCGCTATAACCAGCGGCATCCTAATTGGAAGCGGCGGAGGCATTGTCGAGATCCTGGGCGGTGAGATCGTGAACTGCGAAGTGGGTATTCGATTCAGCCCTTATGGTATAGGAGGCGCCTCCAATGCCAGCCGGGTTTTTTCCCCGGCTTTCCTGCTTACCGACGACTACCGCGGTGACTTAATCCAACCGATTTTCATGGACCTCAATCAAGTGAATCGAATTAAGGTCCAGCTCGGAACGTTCCAAGACTTGCGTGATTGCAGTATATCTCCCGTACGGGCTATTGGTATCCAATCTTTCTTATCCGGCCTTACCGTATTGAACACTACTTTCGAAGGGCTGGCTGCCGGTATCCGAACAGAGGAACTCCAGATAAACAACAATCCGCTTTCCGTGTATAACAGCGACTTCCTGTTTTGTGGTACAGGCGTAGAGGCGTTCAACAGCAGCAATTTTGTTATTCAGGGCAATGAATTCCTCCTCGGCCGATTACCGGGCTGTCCGGGGCCTGCTCAGCCGCCCCTTGAACCCGAGTTGTTTGCCGGCGTCCTTCTGGAAGGGAATAGCGCAGGGTTTACCTTGCGGAATAATACCTTTTCCCTGGCTCAGGATTCTTCGCTGGCCATTGATCCGGCTGCGAATCTGTTCATCGGCCTGGATTGCTTTGGCACCAATGGCGGCCTGAACAACCGCGTGCGCAACAACACGTACAACAATCTCCTTTACAGCAACCGGGCCCGCGGGATCAATTCCGGCCCCACCGATGGCCTCGTTTACCTCTGCAATACCGATAACAATAACTTGAAAGAACCGGGCTTCGATCTCAATTCCGGCGAAGGGCCGGCCTTCGCTTTTGTCGCACCGGGAGCCTCTGTTTACTCTGTTCAGGGAGAGCTAGTCCCTTTCGGTAAGGGCACTATATTCCCGGCCGGTAATAAATTCTCGGATGAACATTACACCTTCCTAAATCAAGGTAGTGGGGCTATTGATTACTACTTCTGGGACAACCCGGCCGCCCCCAGGGAAAACCCGGATGCTGGATCGGGGGCTTTTGGAATAAACGATGAACCGGTTTCAGACCCCAACGAAAACTGCATTACTGCACCACCGTCCTGTGATTTCCCTTGCCCTCCGGATGAAGTTGCTCCCTGGAAGGAAACCTTCTACGAAAGCCGCCTGGCCTGGAAGGCCCAACAGGCTCTACTGCCGGGCCTTACCGACAGCCAGGCGCGCGAGGAAACGAAAGCGGCCATTCTCACACACCGGCAGGCGATGAACCGCTACGGCAATCAGATACTCACCCAGTTTGGCCAGGATACCGTACAGGTACAGGTGGACTCCATCCTGCACTGGCTACAGCTGATGGAAACCTACGTGACCGACCTGCGACTGGCTAAACACTACTTTTTTTCGGGCCGGCTATCGGCCTTTGATGCCCTTTGGCCGGCTATTCCACTGCGCTACGAGCTGGATACGTTCCGGCAGGCCGAATACACCGATCTCAGCACCTTTTATCAGGACCTCCGGGCCTACCTGCCGGAAGGCGAAGTGGATGCCCTGCCCGAGCCTGCGCTGGCACTCCTCCAGAACCTGGCCGAATCCTGCAATCAGGCCGGCTTTCTGAGCCGCATGCTGCTTCGGCTGCACGATATGCCCTTGCCCGAAATGGACAGTCAGGCATTGAAAAACCGGCAAAATAGAGCACCGGCCAACCCCAAACCGTCGGCGAACAACATCAAGGTCTTCCCCAATCCGGCCTCGCAGGCTGTCACGATCCAATACCCGGCCTTGCCCGCTGCCGGCCGGCTGCGCCTGTTCGATCTGCACGGGCGGCTGCTGGAGGCGCATTCCCTGCCGCCGGGCGCCGGTCAGCTGAACCTGCCGGTGAGCCACCTGGCCCCGGGCCTTTACCTCCTGGAGGTAGCGGGCATACCGGGCCGAACGAAAATGCTGATCACACGATGATGCCTGTCAACCAGCCCATCCGGACCCTGCTGTTCGCCTGCCTGCTTTGGGCAGCCCATCCGGCCTTTGCGCAGCCGGATTGGAATTTTGCCGTGGATATTGGTTACCCCGCTCCGGAAATTACCGACCTATTGGTGCGCAATGATACCCTGATCTTGTATGGAACAGGCTTCAACAACGATACCGAATGGAAACAAGGGCTGGTCTTTGCGCAACTGGACTCCGCCGGTCAGCTGCTGAAGGCCACCTTTGTACTGGACTCCCTGGGCGATAAGCTGGCGGCGTCCAAGACCTGGGGCAAGATCATCCCCACCTCCGATGGAGGCTATGCGGCCACGGCCGCTACGGTGAGTCGCGAGAGCGCCTTTCTGCTCAAGCTCAGCGCGGCGCTGGAGGTGGAATTCATCCGGGAGTATCCCGATACGGTCAACCGCAGCAATTTCAATTACACTCCGGTGGAGACTCCGGAGGGTTATCTTCTTTTCGGGTCCATCCAGCGCCCGGATTTTGAATCGGATGGTTTTATTCGCCATGTGGACAAACAGGGCGAGGAGATCTGGTTTCAGTACCTGGCCTACAGCGATCTCACTAATAGCGTGTTGGATGTAGAGCCGTATGGAGACTCCCTTTATGTGGCAGCTGTGGCTACGGAGACAGCTGAAAACACTGGTCGCTTTCGCTTGCTGTGGCTGGATAGCGACGGGACCATTACCCGGGAATGGCGGTCTTCCATCAACCCACCCAGCGGATACGTTCGCCGGATCATCCCCACTCCCGAAGGAGATGTGCTGATCTTTGGGTTATTTTCCACCGGTTTTGTTCAGGGGTTGGAGTTCGTACAGCCTACCCTCTCCAAACTGAATACCGGGCTGGAGATCGAGTGGGTCCGTCACTTCGGACCTGTCTATTCTGTAAGTGCAAATGTGCGATTACGAGACTTCGCTTCTACCCCCGACGGGCATTATGTGGGAGCCGGCGAGCTGCCTACGCAGGAGCCCGGCGGCTTTGTGAAGCGCCTGGGCTGGGTGCACAAGTTCTCTGCGGATCAGGACAGCTTCTGGCTGCGGGAGGTGCCCACGCCCTTCACCGGTGGCCCCAGGGAGGATGGCTTTCTGGGCGGGGTGGGGGTACTCAGCAGCGGCAACATCATCGCTGCGGGTACGGCCCGCGAGTATTTTGATGGAGGCTCCACGCTGCACCCCTGGATCGTGAAGTTCACCCCCGACGGCTGTGTGGACACCCTCTTTTGCGGCACCCTCACCAGCCTGCCGGAGCCGGAGCGCCCCCGGGCGGAGTTGCACGTCTTCCCCAATCCGGCCTCGCAGGCTGTCACGATCCAATACCCGGCCTTGCCCGCTGCCGGCCGGCTGCGCCTGTTCGATCTGCACGGGCGGCTGCTGGAGGCGCATTCCCTGCCGCCGGGCGCCGGTCAGCTGAACCTGCCGGTGAGCCACCTGGCCCCGGGCCTTTACCTCCTGGAGGTAGCGGGCATACCGGGCCGAACGAAAATGCTGATCACACGATGATGCCTGTCAACCAGCCCATCCGG
>JAJDFU010000654.1:8530-8826 GCA_020528935.1 Saprospiraceae bacterium
CGGGCCGAACGAAAATGCTGATCACACGATGATGCCTGTCAACCAGCCCATCCGGCCTAGCCCAGCCGGATTGCGTTCGCCGGATCTCCATCTGCTTTTGCCTTTCCGGACTTCCCCAGCCGCCTATTCAACCCCCATTCGGGGGTTGGCCTTGCTTCTGCTTTTTAGCGGCCGGTGTGCACCGGCCGCCATGGAGGTTTGTCCCCTTTCGGGGACAGTCTACCAGCGTGTATTCCGGGCATTGGACTGGCGCAGGGGTATCAAAAGCAGGAGCTGTTGCCATTCAGCGACCAGCT
>JAJDFU010000275.1 GCA_020528935.1 Saprospiraceae bacterium
TTGCGGGGCCAGATCGTTGAGGGAGACCCGCCCCGAGCGATTTGGGTAGAAGGTGCGCGAAAAGGAGAGGTCGTCCGTGATCTGAATGAACAGTTCACTGAGCTTTTCGGCATCTCGCCGGGAGGGGTTTTGAAGCAGTTGCTCGAAGTCGCTCCACTTCTTTTTATTTTGCTCGATGAATTTCGTTTCGCGCATAGCCGTTGGAAAAACCGTATTTTATAAAAATATTTACATCCCTGCCCAACCTTCGCCCTGCTTTTTGATGAAAACGATAGACATACGCACCACCCAGAACGTAACCATCGAGTACGAGCTGGCTTCCCTGCGCGACCGCCTGCTGGCCGAGCTCATTGACTTTGTGGTGATCGCAGCCTGCTTCATCGGCCTGGTGATTGTACTCTCCGGCCTGTTGAGCGGGTTTGAAGAAAACAACGACCTCTTCCTTTCGGTGCTGTTCAGCCTGTTGCCCGTGCTGTTGTTTTGGGGCTATCACCTGGGGTTTGAGGCGTTCAACCACGGCCAGTCGCTGGGCAAGAAAGCCCTGGGGCTTCGGGTGATGCGACTGGATGGCGGCGAGCCCAATCTGGGCGACTATCTGCTGCGGGCCTCCTTCTTGCTGCTGGACGGCCTCTTTTCCTTGGGCATCCTGGGCATTATCCTGATCAGCTCCTCGCCGCGCAACCAACGCCTGGGCGACATGACGGCCGGCACCACGGTGTTGCGCACGCGAACCTCCCAGCGCTTTCGCCTGGAGGATATTTTGGGCATAAGCTCACTGGAAGAGTACCAGCCCCAGTACCCCGAGGTCCGTCAGCTCTCCGAAGCCGACATGCTGCTGGTGAAAGACGCCATTCAGCGCTATCGCACCTACCGGAACAGCGCGCATCAGCGCGCCGTACAGGAACTGAGCGAAAAATTGGCCAACTTGTTGGACATCTCGAATGTTCCCCGGGACAAGATCGGATTTTTGCGCACCTTACTGCGCGACTACATCGTACTTACCCGCTAACACTATGGGCCGCAAACGCAAACCCAAACTCGTACCGGAAGTTACCCTCACCGGCATCGCCGACAAGGGGCGGAGTGTGGGGCGCGATGCCGAAGGGCGCGTCCTCTTTGTGGAGGATGCCGTGCCCGGCGACGTGGCCGATGTGCTGGTATACCGCAAGCGCAAGGGCTACCTCCTGGGCAAGGCCAAGCATTTTCACCGGCGCTCGCCCGACCGGACGGAACCCTTCTGCAGCCATTTCGGCGTATGTGGCGGTTGCAAGTGGCAGCACCTCCGCTATCCGGCCCAGCTGCGCCACAAGCAGCAGCAGGTGGAAGATGCCATGCAGCGCATTGCCCGGGTGCCGGTGGAGGAGTTTCGACCCATCCTGGGCGCGGAGCATCAGCAGTACTACCGCAACAAGCTGGAGTTTTCCTTTTCCAACAAGCGCTGGCTGAGCAGGGAAGAGCTGAATACCGATGTGAGCAATGAAGAGCCCGTATTGGGCTTTCATCCGCCCGGCGCCTTCGACAAAGTGGTGAACATCGACCATTGCTACCTGCAGCACGGACCGTCCAACGAACTGCGCAACGGCATTCGGTCCATCGCCCTGGATCAGGGCCTGAGCTTCTACGATCCCCGGGCGCGGGAAGGTTTCCTCCGCCAGCTCATGCTGCGTACCACAACCCTCGGGCAAAGTATGGCCCTCCTGAGTTTTGGAGCTGATGATGCCGAAGCCCGCCAGGCTTTCCTTCGCGCTGTCCGCGATCGCTTTCCCGGGCTTACGACCATCCTCTATTGCATCAATACCAAGTGGAACGACAGTATGTCCGACCTGGACATGCACACCTGGGACGGCCCGGGTTACGTAGAGGAAGCCCTGGGCGAGGTGCGTTTTCGCATCGGGCCCAAGTCCTTTTTCCAGACCAATACCCGGCAGGCCCGCCGCTTGTACGATGTCGCCCTGGATTTTGCCGGCCTCAGCGGAACCGAAAACCTGTACGACCTCTACACGGGCATTGGCAGCATTGCGCTGTATGCAGCTGGTCGCTGCAAGCAGGTGGTGGGCATTGAGGAAGTGGAGGAAGCCATAGCCGATGCCCGGACCAATGCCGGCCTCAACGGCATAGCCAACGCGGTTTTCTACGCCGGGGACGTGAAAGACATCCTGTCGGCCGGTTTTGCCAGGCAGCACGGCCGGCCCGATGTGCTCATCACCGATCCGCCCCGCGCCGGCATGCATGCCGATGTGGTACGGCTGCTGCTGGAGCTGGAGCCTCCGCGAATAGTGTACGTGAGTTGCAACCCGGCCACCCAGGCCCGCGATATCGGACTGCTGGCCGGGAAGTACCGCGTCACCTGCATGCAGCCGGTGGATATGTTCCCCCACACGCATCACGTGGAAAACGTAGCGGCCCTAGAACGAAAGTGACTTATGGAAAAACGCAATGAAGCGCGATACTATCAGCTGGAATCCGAACTGGAGCCCTTTCAGAAATTGCTGGCCCAGGCGGTAGATACCACCCTCGACGAAGCGGTATCCTCCTATCCCATTCTGGTCCTGCACAAGGCACAACTGGCACTGGGCATCCCCCTGCTCGATGCCGAACAAAGTCGTGCGCCCTGGTCGGTCAACCTCACCACCCTGGAAGAACTGGTGACCAAAAAGGTGATCGGTGCGGAAAAGGTAGATGCTTTCCAACAGGTGTTCAAGGACCCAAAGTCTTACTTTTGCCTTTTTGTGCTGGATGGAAAAGCTGCCGAATTTGTTTTCCTGCCGCGCCTTTCCCCGGCATCCGACCCATTAAGCTCCGAAAACGAATGACATGAAAGGAATCATCCTGGCCGGAGGATTGGGCACGCGCCTCTATCCGCTCACCCTGGCGGTTAGCAAACAGCTCATGCCGGTGTACGACAAACCGATGATCTATTACCCGCTTTCCACGCTGATGAGTGCAGGCATACGCGAAGTGCTCATCATCTCCACGCCCCAGGACCTGCCGAAGTTCGAGCACTTGCTGGGCGACGGGGACGACACGGGGTGTTCGTTTTCGTACGTGACCCAGTACGAGCCGAATGGCTTGGCACAGGACTTAGAACTGGGGGAATCCTGTATCGGGGGGGATCCGGCATCGCTCATACTGGGCGCCAACGTT
>JAJDFU010000230.1 GCA_020528935.1 Saprospiraceae bacterium
GCGGATTGCACACCAGCAGATCATAGGCCCCCGGATGATTTCGGGTGAACTCCTGGATCGGCCGGTGCACGGCCTCCAGGCGATCGGCCCAGGGGCAGGCGGCCATGTTCTCCGCGGCCTGTTTGCAAGAAGCTTCATCTACTTCCACGCCCTGAATGCGCGCCTCCGCACTTCGCTGGGCCAGCATGATGGCGATCACGCCCGTCCCCGTTCCGATATCCAGGATGCGGCGAGCGTCCTCCAGGGGTACCCAGGCGCCCAGAAGCACCCCGTCCGTACCTACCTTCATGGCGCACTCATCCTGCCGTATGGCGAATTGCTTGAACCGGAACGGCTCCGTTTTCGGCTTTACCATGCCCTCTTTTTTGAGGTCTATAACAGCGGGCAGGGGCTTTGGTTGGCAAAAGAGCATCACTCGATGCGCAGGTTGTCGATGCGATAGGTGGTGGTCTGGCTGCCGCCGGCCCCTTCGTACCGAAAGGCGATGTAACCGATACCCGAAAAGGCAGACAGGTCCACCGGGCCGGAATCCACCCAGTCGTAATTGTCCTGACTGCTGCCGGCCAGGGTACAGGGAAGTTCCGTCCAGGTAGCAGCGCTTACATTTTCCCCGTCAAAGTCGGTGGCGATGAAGACCCTCAGCCCGTCGTGTACCCAGAAGGCCTGGGCGCTTTCGAAGGTCAGGGTTTTGGGGCCGCTGTCCAGGTTGATGGGCGGGGTGATCAGCCAGGTTTCCATCGCCGGGCTGTTGTCCTGAAAAGCCGTAGCCTGGGCAAATTGGTTGCCGCTGAATTCTTCCGTCCGCCATTTCCGGCTGCCGTCCAGGGCCACATTCGTCCAGCCCGGATAATCGATATCCTGCCCGTCGATGCCCTGGCTGAAATCCTCGATCAGAACATTCAGGGTATCCGGGCCGCCGGGATCCGGCCCCGAACCGCCGACATCGGCCAGGTTGCGGATCAGCAGCTGCGGGCCGTTGAACTGGCTGATGATCGCCTTCATATCCACGGGGTCGGCCGGAACGGATGCACCGGAAAAAGTAGCCTGCGGCCGGGTGAAGTGCGGCATGCTGCCCGTGCCATCGGATACCGTGAGCGAGCCCTCAAAAGTGCTTCCGCCGCTGAAGGTCGCGTCCCGGATCTCCACCAGGGTCGATTCCCACTCGCCGGCATGGTTGAGCACCTCCTGCACGGTGGCCACCCGCGGGCTGGGCATCATGTCCTCTCCGATGACAACGGCCCCGGCCGGATCGATGCCTTGCACCTGCAGCAGGCCGTTGAAGCGGGTAAGGAGGCCGTTGCTCACCACTACTTCTACCTCCTGGCCCAGATCCAGGCTGTGGCTGCCGGTAAACCGCAGCACGATGCCGGCACTGGGATCCTGTACGTACAGATTGGCGCCGTCGGTGTGATCGGTGCTGCGGTCGGAGATGACCACCCCCCGTATCTTTCGCTCGTCCGGCACGGGCGTATCGCTGCCCGTGTAGAGTGCGCGCAGCTCCTGAAGGGTCAGCAATTGCTCATTGCCCGTACCCCCACCGCAGCGGGGCCCGTTGAACTGCACATCGCTGGTATCGCGGATTCGCAGTTGCTGATCGTCGCCGAATACGGAGTAAATACCGGTGATAGCGCCCCGCCCGTTCGGCACATTCACCGGGGCGAAATCGGCGAAGCCGCTGCTGCGAAGGATGAGGGTCCCTCCCTCGCAATTCTCCATGTCCAGATTGCGATCCTCTCTATTTACCGCATCGGCATAGGTGGAGGCCGTATCGACAAACTGCAATCCGTCCAGTTGGACCAGGGTATGGATCAGGTCGTCGTCGAGCTCGTCCAGGGTCACGACCCGGGGCAATACCTCCAGACCGCGCTCGCCGCCGATCAGTACGCTGTCGATCAGCAGCTCGGCGATGCGGGCATCGGGGCCGCCGTTGAGCTGGGGCGCGCCGTTGAAATCGCCCAGGTACAGACCGCGACAGCGCACATACACCCGCCGGCCTATGGGAAAGTCGTTGAATAGGTCCGTTGCATCCACCCGCACCTGGATCCCGCCGGTAGAATCCTGCAGAATGAGCTCTTTGAAGAGGTTGCCGCTTTCGTCGCTGCCGACGACGATGCCCTGGATGATGATGTCTTCCTGGACCTCCACGGCCGGCTGGCCGATCGCGTGCAAGGCTTTCAATTCGGCGATGGTGGCGTTGGCCTCAATGTTTGGCAGGTCTTCTATTGGCGGCTCGTCGAAATCCCGGTCGACGCAGCCCCAAAGGCCAAGGGATAGCAAAAGGAGACCCAGCATGCCCCTGGTCAAGGCGTTCCGTACGGAAAGAAAAGCCTTTTTAGATGTGTTTTTAGCGAAAAAAGTCATGGTTATGGCGGGTTGAATGGTTGGTCTGATAACTGACAGTCCGTGCTGTCTACGGGGCTATCTTCTAGATCCGCAAGGCCACGCTGATGAAGTAATTTCGCCCAAGCGCATAAAAATATTGGCTGGGAAAGCGATCCACGTCCTTGCCCTCGAAATCGAAACGAAGCTGCTCGTAGCCGCCGGTGATGAAGTCGCGTTTATCGAGAATGTTGTTGACGCCAACGGTCAGGTAAAGGAATACGTCGTTGAACTTGAAGGATTTGCCCCCGAAGAAGTCCATGGTAAAAGCCCCGGGGGCTTTCTCCTGCTCGATGATCCGGTTCCACAGTTCGGAACCCGGGCTCACGGCCTGTTCTTCAAATTCCGGATCGCCCGGCACGTTCGCTACAGCCGAAACGGTTCGGCGCGCCGGATTGAAGTCGATCCAGACCTGATCGAAGTAGTTGAAATTCAGATTGGCAAACCAGTATTGGGGCGCGTTGTAGTGAATGCCGAAGGTGTAGGCCATCTGGGGAGTACCGGCCACCCGAAAGTTTTTCAGGTAGGCGGTCTCGGAGCCCAGGTCCTGCGCCACATTGTCCAGGAAGATGCTCACCGTGGGACGATTGGTGTAGAGGTACTGGCCCAGAGCGGCTACCCCCTGGAGGCGAAGCCCGGGAAGCACCTGTACCTCGCCGGCCAGTTCCAGTCCCATATGGCGCGTATCTATGCCCTGCATGATGTAGTTGACGAATCCGCCGCGTTGACCGTTGGGTCCTTGTATGGCATTGTCCAGGTAGAAGCTTCGGTTCCAGATCTGATCCCGGAAGGTGGTAAAATACCCCAGGACCCGGGCTTTGGCATAAGGGGCCTGCAGCAGGTATCCGGCCTCCACGCTCAGGATCTTGGCCGTAGTCAGATTGGGCACCGGTTCGTTGCGGGT
The DNA here is from genome assembly GCA_020528935.1 of Saprospiraceae bacterium. GTDB lineage: Bacteria > Bacteroidota > Bacteroidia > Chitinophagales > Saprospiraceae > JAJDFU01. The sequence continues at coordinate 3,284 of JAJDFU010000230.1, forward strand.
GCGAGGCGAAATGAAAGCCTCCCGGGCAAAAGGAGCCCGGGCCTGCACCATGGCATTGGCCAGCAGGTAATTGCGGCCGTTGATCTTGTAGGTGATGCCTCCTTTTGCCTGATACTCCATAAAGCTCTGGGTCTCGGAATCGCCCTGTGAATGGTCCGGAAATTTGCCGTTGCGCACATTGCCCCGCCGGAAGAAGTTCACATTGCCCAGGCTGCCTCCCAGGAAGAATTCCCAGTGCCGGGTGGCCCATTCGCCCTGCCCCCAGATTCGCGTCCGGTGTATGCGCGTTTCATAATCATAGCCCCATACATCGCCTTCCCGCAGGATCTTGTTGGGCGTGTCCAGATCGTTCTGGATAAAGTCGTTGTTGCCGGTGGAGTCGAACTCGGCAAATTTGTCGATATCCACATAGAACTCGCCGCCCAGCAGATCCTCCACCGTTTTGAAGGCGTGGTTTTTCATGTACTGATAAGACAGGCCGAGGGTATAATTCACCTGGGCCGTGGGCCGGATGCGCAGAAAGGTGCTGAAATTAGCTCGTTCGGGATCGAAACGTCGATCTTCCACGATGTACTGGGAGCGAAGGCCGGTGATGTCGTTCCCGGGAATGCCGTTGGCATCGCGAATCGTTTGCAGGCTGTTCCGGTTCACCGTGTACATCCGGGCCCAGTCGATCTGACGGGCCTCTTCACTGCTGCGCAGGATGTCGGCCACTCGGGCGGCTTGTTCGGGATCCACATCTTCGATCCAGCTGGGCAGCTTTCGGTAGTAGTCGGGACGCGGGTCGCGGGCGTCGTACCAGTCCAGAGCGGTACTGCCGTGGCGTCCCCATTGGTAGCCCAGGGAAGTGGTGAGCGTGGCCAGTTTGTTGACTTCCCAGTCGTGGCGAAGCATCACCACCGGCTGATGGGTACGCCCGACCCGGCTATTTCGCTTTTCTCCGTTCTGAAACCCCCACCAGGAGTTGTAGTAGTTGGTGCCCGCGAGATCGTACATTTCCTGTACCGAAGCCGTGGCCCGGCCCCGGGTAATGGGAGCGCCGAAAGCCACCAGGTTGAGCAGGTGCTTGTCGCCCAGCTTTTTGTCGACGGAAAGAAAATAAGACCAGGCGTCGTAGAAGGTACCCGGAATAAAGCCCTGCTGAGCCCAGCGACGGGAGGCGGAAAGAGAAACCGCCCAGCCATTCTGGAGCATGCCCGTGTTCCAGGTGGCCATTAGCCGGTGATCGTAGGTGCGGTTGGACAGCGCATAGGAGACCCGCAGCTGTTTGCGCTGGCGGGAGGCCCGCAGATCCAGAAAGGTCGCGCCCCCCACCCCACCCAGGGCGTATTCCGTACTTTGCAGCCCCACCGTATTCGTCCGGTTGCGCAACACGTCGTTGAGACCGCCCCAGTTGCTCCAGAACACCCGCCCGCTCTCCAGATCGTTGACCGGCATGCCGTTGAGCAAGACCTCCGTATCTTCAGAACCGTAGCCCCGGATGCGAAAGCGATTGGGCCCGAAGGTGAACGCAGCCGCCGAAACAAACACATCGCGCGAGGCCGTCAGCAGGCCGGAAATATTCTGTGCGCCGGCACTCAACTGCTCATCCACCGAGAGGGTGATAATGGGAATGAGGTCTTCCTCGGAAAACTGACCGGCGCCGTCCCGGCCCTGGAGCTCGATCCGGCCCAGATCAAGCGTTCTTTTTCCCGAAGCATCCAGGGGCATCGATACCGAGACGTAACCGGGCTTTTCGACGAAAAGAACCAGTCGCTTTTGGGGTTCTTCCAGTTCGAGGGAAAAGCTCCCGTCTGCTTCGGTAATGACCCGTTTCAATTGAGCACTGACTGCCGCGTCGGGCAGCACCTCGCCGGTGCGCTCGGATACGACGGTACCGCTAATCGTCAGGGCCTGGGCAAAGAACAGCCAGGGCAAGAAACACAGGGCTCCCGTTCCGAAGAGCCGGAGGTGAATATGGGTCATAGGTCAGAAAATCGCGTGCGGCGCTGAATTTCGATAGTTTTGCAAAGCAAAGCGGCAGAGGTTGACCTTTTCGCCGTTTGCCGCACCTACATAGAGCTAAAAATACACTTACTTCCATAAAAAACTCGCATGTTTTTTTTTCATCTTTCTCCTAAATCCCTGATCCTTAGCCTGTCTTTCCTGCTTACCTGTCGTTTTGCTCCGGCACAGCAGCGCGCTCAGGTGGCCGCCGTGGGCTTTTACAATTTCGAGAACCTCTTCGATACCGAAGACGATCCGGATAAAAAGGACGAAGAATTCACACCCGACGGCCGCAATCGCTGGACGCAGGTGCGCTACCACACTAAGCTGCAACAGCTGGCCCAGGTCGTGAGCGAGCTGGGCACCGAACTGACCCCCGACGGCCTGGCCCTGCTGGGGGTAGCCGAAGTGGAAAACCGGCAAGTGCTGGCCGATTTTGCCCTTCAACCCAAAGTTCGCGACCGCAGCTACCAGATCATCCACTACGACTCGCCCGACCGGCGCGGTATAGACGTAGCGCTGCTCTACAACCCCAAATACTTCACGCCCCTCCACAGCGAAGCCATACCGGCTGAACTGTTCGAATCCAACGGCGATACCATCTATACCCGCGACATACTTTACGTATCCGGCATATTGTTGCAGGACACCCTGCACCTGCTGGTCAACCACTGGCCGTCGCGCCGGGGCGGCCAGAAGGCCTCCGAACCCGGGCGCATGGCTATGGCCATGAAGAACAAGCGGCTTTCCGATTCCCTGCGTGCACGAAATCCGGAAGCCAACATTCTGATCATGGGCGACCTGAACGACGATCCGGTCAACCGAAGCGTAAAAAAGGTACTGGATGCCACAAACCGCCCCGACCGGGTAAGCCCGAAAGGATTTTTCAACCCCATGTACGATCTCTTCAAGCAGGGCATCGGCACCCTGGCCTATCGCGACGCCTGGAGCCTCTTCGATCAGATCCTGGTCAGTCCCGGGCTGCTGAGCGGTGGAGACGGCCTGTGGTATTACAGCATGGAGATCTTTAATCCGCCTTATCTGCAGCAGCAGACCGGCGACTTCCAGGGCTACCCCCTGCGAACCTACGGCGGAGGCACCTACCTGGGTGGATACTCGGATCACTTTCCGGTATACATCTACCTGATACGCAAAATGACGAGTCCCTGATATGCCCGCTCAGCCCCTGAAACTCAGCTCCGAATTCACGGCCGTGCTCGACGCTCTGGAAAAAGAGGAGCGCAGCCTGTTCGTGACCGGCCGGGCCGGCACGGGCAAATCCACCCTGTTGCAGTTGTTCCGGAATACCACCCGCAAGCGCGTAGCCGTGCTGGCGCCCACCGGCATTGCCGCCCTCAACGTGCAGGGGCAGACCATACACTCCTTCTTCAGCTTCCCGCCCCGCCTCGTCCAGGGCCAGGATATCCGCAAGCGGCGCAACCGCCGTCTGTACAAGAACCTGGACCTGCTGATCATCGATGAGATCTCCATGGTGCGAGCCGATATGATCGATGCCATGGATTCCTTTCTTCGCCTCAACCGGGAGGATGAGCGTCCCTTTGGCGGCCTGCAGCTGGCCGTCTTCGGCGATCTCTTCCAGCTGCCGCCCGTGGTGGCTTCGGAGGCCGAGCGCCAGTTCCTCGCTCTGCAGTACGATTCGCCCTACTTCTTCTCGGCCAACGCCTGGGAAAACTTTCCTCTGGAGCTGTGGGAGTTGCGCAAAGTGTATCGCCAGGAAAACCGCCGGTTCCTGCGTCTGCTGGACGAGGTGCGCCTCAACCAGGCCGATGCCGATACCCTGGCCGCTTTCAACAGCCGCTGCCAACCTCACTTCCAGCCCGAGGAGTTCTACATCACCCTGGCTGCCCGCAATGCCACGGCCGATGCCATCAACCGCAAAGCGCTGAACGCCATACCCCTGCCGGCCCGGCGCTATACGGCTACCGTCACCGGCCGCTTCAGCCCCTCGGCTTATCCTACCGATCCGGCTCTGGCGCTCAAGCTGGACGCCCAGGTGATGTTTCTCAAGAACGATCCCGAGGGGCAGTTCGTCAACGGCACCCTGGGCAAGGTGGTCAAGCTGGAAGACGAACAGGTGACCGTACTCGTGGAAGAACAGGGCAAGCGGCGCTACGTGGAGGCAGAACCCATGAGCTGGGACATCCTGCGCTACAAGGCCTCCGGGCACGACCCCAAATCGCTGGAGACCGAAGTGGTGGGCAGCTTCCGGCAGCTGCCCCTCAAGCTGGCCTGGGCTGTGACCATCCACAAGGCCCAGGGCAAGACCTTCGACAAGGTCATCATCGACCTGGACCGGGGCGCCTTCGAACACGGACAGACCTATGTGGCCCTCAGCCGCTGCCGCAGCCTGGAAGGCATCGTGCTGCGCAAGCCCCTTCGCCCCCAGGATATTATCACCGATCCGGCCATTGTGGGTTATTACCTGCAGCAGCGATAAACCTAAGCCGGAAGATGTATAGCATTTTCCGCCCCTTGGGCAGACAAGTTGTAAAATGTGGTTCGTTCATGCGTTATCAGGGTTTCGGATTGTAATCACTTATTTGATAGGTACCTCAATGTGGTGTGGAATATACCCGTTGCGAAGGGGTTTGGGAACTTTCCTTACCCCAAACCCTGCGCCATGGGGAATGCCGGCCATGACGATTCTTGACAGGGTACGAAAGGGTTCCCAAACCATTTCGTCCTCCGTATGGCAACATTTTACAATGGTCCCGGTAATACGGACGATCCTTCAGATGTCAGCAACGAAAATACTGGCCTAAGCGGCTGAAAATAAGCATGTTGTCAGCCACTTATCGCCATTATGCACGGGAACCCGTGAATACTCCGGGCTAATCATCACCTCCCCGCTGCATTGGATGCCCTGCATTTTCAGCAGGCGGGGTCGAAGTGATCGGGTGAACCGCCGCCTGACCGCCCAACAGCCTCACCTGATGCAGCATAGCGGCCAGATCGGCAGAACGGGTAAACGGGTTCGTCAGGGTGGTGCGCAGCCAGACTTCACCCCTCAGTTGAGTCTGGACCAGGTAGAAATGCCCTTCCTCCAAAAGCGCTTGCCGGATGCGGGCGTTAAGGCGGGAAAGATCGCCCTGCCGCTCTGCGGGGCGGTAGCGGAAGCAGAGGATGTTGGACTGGGGTGGCATGGCCAGCTCCAGGTCTTCCCGGGCCCCGATCAGTCCGGCCAGTTCTTCGGCCAGGGCCATCACGCGATCTACGTATTCTTCAAAGAGTTCATCGCCATGGGATTGCCAAAGCGCCCATACCTTCAGCCCCATCAGGTTCTTGGTGCACTCAAACGTGCGCTTGGCGAGATTGTACCACTCCTCGTCTGCGTCCTGCGCCCAGAGGTAGCCGGCTTTCTGGCGAAAGGTGCGGTAGCTGTACCGCTCATCGCGAAAGACCAGGGCGGTGGCTGTCGCTTGTACACATCTCCGAGCCCACGACACCGAACTCGATTTCGTATGCCTGATTCTGCTTGAAAAAAAGACACAAGCAGAGAAATAAATACTA
>JAJDFU010000089.1 GCA_020528935.1 Saprospiraceae bacterium
TTTGCAATTCGTCAGCCCTTCGGGCGGAAAATTCGGTGAATTTTCCGGGTTAACATCGATCCGGCTGGGGGCTCCTCTCCGGGAGCGTCTCCGGCAAGCCCGGATATTTTACCAACACTCTACCAAAAAGGATGGAAGTCCCTATTTTGAGCACCCACAACGCCTGGCGCTATGGATCTGCTCAGTATCGTAACTGTACTCATCGTACTGGCCGCTGTGTTCGGCTACATCAATGTGCGTTTGCTCAAGCTACCGGTCACGATCGGCCTTATGGTCGTGTCCATCCTGTTTTCCATTCTGGCTTTCGTCCTGGGGCAATGGTATCCGGATATTCACCTGTTTGAGGAGCGGTTTGTGGCGCAGATCGACTTCCGCCGCCTGCTCATGGACGGCATGCTGAGCTTCCTGCTCTTTGCCGGTGCGCTGCACGTGGACTTTAACGAGCTTAAGAAACAGGGCCTGTCCATTATTCTCTTTGCTACGGTAGGCGTGTTTTTGTCGACCTGTATTGTCGGTGGGCTCACCTACCTGGTGGCCGGCCTGTTCGGCCTCACCATTCCCTTTATTTACTGCCTGTTGTTCGGCGCACTGATCGCCCCGACCGATCCCATTGCCGTGCTGGGCATTCTCAAGCAGGCGGGCGTTCCGAAGCGCCTGGAGACCATGATTGCCGGGGAAAGCCTGTTCAACGACGGCATAGGCGTGGTGGTCTTCATCACCGTGTTCAACCTGGCACAGGCCGGTTTGGGCGAATTGAACGTGGCCGAGGTCGGCATTCTTTTTCTGGAGGAAGTGGGCGGCGGCATAGCCCTGGGGTTTGCCCTGGGTTTTATGGCCTATTACCTCATGCGCACCATTGAAAACTACGAGATCGAAGTGCTGATCACCCTGGCTACCGTCATGGGCGGCTACCTGCTGGCCAGCAAGCTGCACTTCTCCGGTCCGCTGGCCATGGTGGTAGCCGGCCTGGTCATGGGCAACGACCGATTGCGGCAGCGCTCCATGTCGCCGGAGACCGAACTGTACGTGGATAAATTCTGGGAACTGCTGGACGTGCTGCTGAACGCCGTGCTGTTCGTCATCATTGGATTGGAGATCGTTCTCATCCGCTTTGATGAGCCCTACATCCTGGCGGGCCTGCTGGCCATTCCCATCGTACTGCTGGCCCGCTTTCTGGCCTTGGGCATTCCCATTCAACTGCTGAAAGGCCGGATGGAACATTTTCCCTATATGACCCGCATACTCACCTGGGGCGGCTTGCGCGGCGGCATTTCCATCGCATTGGCTCTTTCCCTCACCACCGACATGCCGCGCGACTTCATCCTTACGGCCACCTATATCGTCGTGGTATTCTCCATTGTGGTTCAGGGCCTCACGCTCGGGCCATTTGTCAAGCGGGTGCTGAGAACACCTTCCGCGGAGCCTTCGGATGTGACCGCATAGGCCTTATACCGTTAAAAAAGAAAGTCGCATACCGCTTCCGTATGGGTTTGCTCCATAACGAATAACGCAACGGGCATATCCCACATTGGGGTACCTATCCAATAGGGAATTACAATCAAAAACCCGGATAACGCATAGACGAACAACGTTTTGCGATTCGCCAGCCCAAGGGGGCGGAAAATTCGGTGCATTTTCCGGGCGAGAAGCCGATGCGCCGTGCTGTGTGCTCACGGCCAATGGCCAGATGTTGATAGGTTGCACGCTTGCCGTACGATGGAAGCACAGACCTGCTGCATCCCATCAACTACTCCAGGTACATCTGTTCAAAGAAAGCCTGGTACTCCGTGGCCGATTTGAGGCGGAGCACTTCGCGATAGTTATTCTGGGTGATGGGCAGCACCTTGAACGGCACGCTGCTGTCCACAAACTGGTCTTTGTTTTTTTGATAGGTGTAGTAGTAGTCCATGGCCTCCGCTTCGTTCTTGAAGCGGCGGATCACGATGATGGGCAGTCGGTCTTTGGCCGTTTTACCCAGATAAATATTGGCTATGCGCAGGCGTTTGAGCTCAAAAAATGCCTGATTAAAATCCGAGACGGCAATTTTCACCTGATTGAGGTCGATTTCCTCTTCGAAGGCGACCAGCACGTAGTGAATGGCATCCTTTTCGGGTTTAAACCGGCTGAGATCCACCTTGTCCCCACCGGGTAAGGTAGCCACTGCGCCGCCCAGTATGCGCAGCATTTCCCGGGCCTGTTTTTGTTCGGGAGTATCCTTGTATTTCGCCACCACCTCCTTGAGCGCCAGCTTGTAAGCATCCCGCCCTTGCAACTTGCCCACGTTCATGGCTCGCAGCAAGGCAAACTTCGCGCGCAGTTCATTTTTGGGGCCAAACTCGTTCTTCGCCCCCTCGCACATTTGCAGGGCCTTCTGATAATTGCCGGCTTTGAAGGCGGCGAAAGCCTGGTCGTAGTAGCGGCCGAGTTTGGCTTTCTCATCCAGAAGCTCGTTGGCGTAGTTGGGGTTCCGGATCACCCGGTCGTAAGTCGAACCCGAGTACTTGGTTTGGATCTTATCCGCGTATTCCCGGGCCTTGAGGGCTTGTCCGAGATCGGTATGAGCCAGGTAGAGATAGTACCAGCTGTCGAGTTCAAAATTGTTGCCGGGGAACCGGCGGTTGAGCTCCACCAGGGCCTCGACGCATTTTTCGTTGTCTTTCATGCGATCGCGATACAGCGTGCCCAGGGAAAACATTGCCTGCTGCAGCTCGAATTCAGCCAATTTGACCTCTTCGGGGCCGGAGGGTACATCGTCCAGGATCTGAGCCACTTCGTCCTCGTTAAATACGGAGGCCGCCGGCTCCTCCTGCACGCCCTCTTCATCGTCGAACAGGGACGCACCACTGCGGCTGCTGCGCCGCCAGTTGTCTTCGAGCTTTCGATTGCCCCACTTGCGCTGGAAGTCGCGCTCGCCGCGTCGCAGGGCCTTGGGGTCGTAAGCGAAAAAGGTGCTTTCCGGCCCCGACAGGTTTGCGGTTACCGGGCGGGGGGTATTTGGGGCCTGCTGGCCGAAGGCCGTAGCCGTCTGTAAGCCCGCAGCTCCTTTCCGGCTGCTGGGGCGCCCCGTCCGGCTGGTGGTGCCGGCTTGGGCTTTCGTGGCCTCCAGGCGGGGCTGCT
>JAJDFU010000505.1 GCA_020528935.1 Saprospiraceae bacterium
ACCGTACCCCCCCGAGTTTGAACTCATGGACCGGCTGGTGACCAATGGCGAATACCTGGAGTTCATGGAGGCCGGTGGCTACGAGCACTTTCAGTACTGGCTGGAGGAAGGCTGGGCCTGGGTGAATGCCCTGGATGAAAAAGCCCCCCTGTACTGGTACCGCCAGGATGGACAGTGGTTCCACTTCACTTTGGGCGGACTCCGGCCGGTGGAACCCAATCAGCCGGTGACGCATATCAGCTATTACGAGGCCGATGCCTTCGCGCGCTGGCGAGGCCTGCGCCTGCCCACCGAGCAGGAATGGGAAGCCGCCTGCCGGATCCTGCAGCCCGATGTGCCCGGCGACGGCAACTTCGTGGAGCGCGGCACCTTTCATCCGGGTACGTGCAGCCGGCCCAAGGATTTCCAAATGCTGGGCCATGCCTGGGAGTGGACGGCCAGCGCCTACCTGCCCTACCCCGGATACCCGAGGCTGGAAGGCGCACTGGGCGAGTACAACGGCAAGTTCATGATCAATCAGATGGTGCTGCGCGGCGGCTCCTGCGCCACACCGCAGTCGCACATCCGGCTCACTTACCGCAATTTCTTCCACCCGGACAAGCGCTGGCAGTTTACCGGCATCCGGCTGGCCCGATAACCGCTTTTGCTCATGTTGCCGCTCCGCCTTCGAGCCGGGTGGCCAAACCCGCGATCATGCCCAAAGAACCTTACGCCACAGCTGTGCAAACGGCCTTTGCCCAGGACGTAGCCCGGGGATTGTCCGCCTCCCCCAAACACCTGCCCTCCAAATACTTCTACGATGCCGAGGGCGATCGGCTCTTCCAGGAGATCATGCGCATGCCCGAATACTATCTCACGGATTGCGAGTACGAGATCCTGGAAAGCGCCAAGGGCGAACTGCTGAATATTCTGGGCAATCCCTTCGAGTTGGTGGAGCTCGGAGCCGGCGACGGCCTGAAGACCAAGGTCCTGCTGGAGTATTTCCTCGCCCGGGAGGCGCACTTTCAGTACTTGCCGGTAGATATTTCCGGGAACGTGCTGGAACTGCTCGAGCAGGACCTGAAAGCACAGTTTCCCTCCCTGCAGGTCAACAGCCTCCAGGGCGATTATTTCCAGGTGCTGGGCGACCTCTCCGCCCGGGACAAAACCCGCAAGCTGGTGCTGTACCTGGGCTCTACCATTGGCAACCTCGGCCCCGAGCGGGAGCTGGAGTTCCTCCAATGCGTCAATCAGTACATGAACCCCGGCGATCTGCTGCTCACGGGCTTTGACCTCAAAAAAGACCCCGAGGTTATCCTGAAGGCGTACAACGATCCTGCCGGCATCACCGCCGCCTTCAACCTCAACCTGCTGGACCGAATCAACCGGGAGCTGGACGGCGACTTCCGGCGAGATCAGTTCTGCCATTGGGAAACGTACAATCCCGCCACCGGCGAAACCCGCTCCTATCTGGTGAGCACAGCCGACCAAGACGTCTTCATCGGAGCGCTGGACCGCAGGTTTTCCTTCCAGGCCTGGGAGGCGATCGGCGTGGAGTTGTCCCAGAAATACGACCTGCCCCATATCGAATCCCTGGCCCGGCGCAGCCACTTCCGCGTGAAGAAGCACTTCTTCGATGGGCGCCGGTACTTTGTGGACTCACTTTGGGAGAAAACCGGATAAACCGCATGGCAGCGTATCCGTCCAAGCTGGCCGACCGCATATTAGACTATCATTTTCAACTCCGGCCCGACTGGGAACTGCCCGAGGGGGTGGAGTTGCTCTTTCCCTACGACCGGCCCGAAACCCGGGCGGCCATGACCGCTTTTTATCAGAAATACTACGACGACCGGGACGGGCGCATTTTCCTGTTCGGCATCAATCCGGGCCGCTTCGGAGCCGGAGTGACCGGCATTCCCTTTACCGACCCTGTGCGGCTTCAGGCCGACTGCGGTATACCCAGTCCTTTTCGCGAACGAGCTGAACTCTCTTCCGATTTCGTGTACCGGGTGGTGCGCGCCCTGGGCGGACCCCGGGCTTTCTACGGACGTTTTTTCATCACATCCGTATGCCCGCTCGGTTTCCTGAAAAACGGAAAGAACTACAATTACTACGACGATGCGGCCCTTCTGGAAGCCGTGCGCCCCCACATTTCGAACCACCTCAGATACCAACGGCAACTCGGAGCCAATCCATCGGTCGCCATAAGCGTGGGCCGGGGTAAAAATTTTACCCTGTTGCAGCAGCTGAACGAAGAACTGGGCCTGTTCGAAAAGGTGGAAGCCCTGCCACACCCACGCTGGGTGATGCAATATCGCCGCCGAAACCTAAACGACCACCTGCAGGCCTATTGCGACAAGCTGCTTCGGGCCGCGAGCGAAGCCTAGAGCTTCGGCAGCACGCTCTCGATCCGGGCGCGGTGCTTCTCCTGGGCCTGCGGCAACTGCAGCCCTGTGCCCAGTTCGGACTCTGGTTCTTCTACTGTGAAACCGGGCTGGGAGGTAGCGATTTCAAAAAGGACCTTGCCGGGAAAGCGGAAATAAATGGACTGAAAGTATTTTCGGTCTTTAAGCTCGGTGACCTTCAGGCCGAGCTCATTGGCAAACCGGTGGCGGAGCCGTCTTAGCTCCTCCGGGTCACGCACCCGGAAAGCCACGTGATGTACCACCCCCATGCCGCCTTTGCCTCGTTGTACTTCGGGGGCAGCCTGCAGGTCCACGATCTGTCCGGGCAGGCCCTCTCCGGTAACCATGCGCACCTGCCCTTCCGATTCCTCCTGTTGATGAAACCCCATCTCCCGCTCCAGAAAAGCACAACTTTCCTCAAGCTCGGGCAAAAGCAAGTGTACGTGATGCAGGCCCCGAAGGGCAAAAGCCGCATCGATACTCTGCTGCAACCCGGGAGGCCGCTCGTCGCGATCGGTAGCTATAAGTTCGAGCTGCAAACCACTGGGATCGGCAAAGCGCAGGCCCGGATCTCCGAAGCGCTCCACCAGTTGGGTGGGCACGCCGCGGTCAGTAAGGCGCTTATTCCAAAAATCCAGGGCCGTTACGGGCACCGAAAAAGCCGAAACCGAAACCTGCCCGGTCCCGGGCACACCGTTCCGAATGTCCTTGCCGGCATAGGGGAAGGTAGT
>JAJDFU010000650.1 GCA_020528935.1 Saprospiraceae bacterium
GTTTTGCCTTCCTTTGATTCTTGCCCCAACACGGCGGGTGGGCCTTTTTCTGTCCTGACCAACCGGGGCCAACTGTCCGCGCAGGTCAACAACAAGTAATTCTACCACGACTCCTACGGCCTGGTATGGGTCAGCTCCATGGACGGCCTCACCTGCCTGGCCGGGCAGAGCGTCAAACACTACACCCACGAGCCGGAAGACCCGCACAGCCTGGCCGACAACAACATCCAGAGCCGCTTTTTCGAAGATGCGCGCGGGGATATCTGGTTTTGCACGATGAAAGCCATTCACCGCTACGACCGCAGGATGGACCGGTTCTACCGGCACGTGATCCGGGATGACGATGGCAAACCACTCAGCAACTACTGGATCGTCTGCCTGGATTCCGATAAGGAGGAACTCTGGCTGGGGTCGGGCAATGCCCTCTATCTCTTCCCATTGGACACTTCCCGTGCAGCCCGTCTGCTGGGGGCCTTTGCCCTGAGCTACAACACCCGGGTCCTGTTCCATCGGGGCGGGCTGCTGTTTTTCACCCCCAAAGACGGCGGTGTGGTCTGGAATCGCTTGGCCGGTCATCAGCCGAAAGGGCCGCGCAGGGTCGTTCCGCGGGCATCCCGGGTGCCCAACTACAACGGTACCGCCATGGCCTGGCAGGGAGATTCGGTGTGCTGGATCGGGGGTCGGCACGGCCTGCTCCGGCTATCGCTGCCCGATGGGCAGATCCAAACCTTTCCCGCCCTGAGCGGTGCAAAAGTGTCGGCCCTGACGCGGATCGGCGAACAGGAACTGCTGGTGGCCGTCCGCAACCGGGGGCTTTTTCTCCTGGACCCGGATAAGCCCGCTTTGGACCGCCCCGTATTTTCGGACCTCAACGGACAGTCCGGCCCCTTTCGCCCGGTGGTCAACCACCTGTATACAGACCGGGACGGTACCGTCTGGTTTTCCTGCCACGGGCAGGGCGTCTACTTTTCCAATCCCCGCAAGCGGAAATTCGGGGCCTACCTGCAGGACCGACCGGAGAATGCCGGTTTGGACCGAAACGTGCGGGCCATAACCCAGTATCTCGAGGGAAGGATCTGGTGCCGCACCCAGTACGGCATCCGGATTCTGGACGCTCAAGGCCGGCCCATACCCGACCCTCCCCAACCGCCGCCGCCACAGACCCCCTATGCCGACGAGCAAATGCTCGACATCCACTGCGACCGCGCCGGACGCATCTGGCTGGCTTCCCTGGACGGCCTGCACCTGCGCTGCCCGGACGACCAGGCCTTCCGGCTCGTCCGCACCGAGGAGGGGGCAAAACCCCTGGGCTTCTTTTACCTCCTGGAGCTCCACGACGGCAGCATGCTGGCTTCATCTACTGCAGGAGATCGCCGCGCCCTGATGCGCGTTCGCCAAAAGGAAGGGCAATTTCACCTCGAGCCCGGCCTGGCTGAGAACTACGCCTTTTCGAATCCGCTGACCAAGCTCGCCCAGCTATCCGACGGCCGCATCCTGATCAACGAGGAAGGAAGAAACCTGCATCTGCTGTCCGAAAAGGGCCCGGGCTTGCTCATCGACACCAGCCTGGCCTTCACCTCAACCCTCACCGGCTATCGGGAGGACCGGGATTCCGGCTGGGTCTGGCTGGCCAGTTTCGACGGTTTGTTCAAGCTTTCTCTGGACTCCCTGGTCCTGGAGAGGGAATTTCATTTCCCGGCCGGTTATTCCCTGAAAGGCATCCTGCGGGATGATGCCGGCCAACTGTGGATCAGCACACAGAACGGCCTGCTCCGCTACGACCCGCACCACAAGGGATTCATTCCCTACGGCCTGTCCCAGGGCCTGCAGGCTCAGCAGTTCAACCTGTCGGCCCAACTGAAAACCCGCGACGGCCGACTGGCCTTCGGAGGACCCAACGGGCTGAATCTCTTTCACCCGGAGGATATCCGCCCCTGGAACAAGGATGCACGCCCCGTCATCACCCGCATCCTCATCAACGACCAGGAGCCCGAAGACCTCTACTGCGAGCTCGACTCCACCCGAAATGTGAGCCTGATCCGGAAATTGCGGCTGCCCTATGCCAAGAACACGGTTTCCTTCTATTTCGACGCGCTGGATTACAGCGACCCGGAAGCGAACACCTTCGATTACCAGATGGAAAACCTGGACCCCGTTCTCATATCCAGCGAGAAGCGGCGTTTTGCCCGCTATTCCAACATGCCGCCCGGCGACTACGCCTTCGTGTTGTACGGGTACAATTCCGACGGCAGGCAGGCCAGGGAGCCGGCCCGGGTGGAGCTGACCATTCTGCCGCCTTTTTACCTGACCTGGTGGTTTCTGCTTCTGGTCGCCCTGGTCGTTCTGGGAATTATTTTCGGCATTTTCCAGTTCCGGCTGAACCAGCTGCGCAAAAAAGCCGAATACCAGCGCAATGTAGCCCAGATCGAAACCTCGGTACTGCGCCTGCAGATGAATCCCCACTTCATCTTCAACACCATGAACTCCATCGGCAGCTTCATCCTGCAGAATGATATGGCCAAAGCCCACGATTATCTGGGCCGCTTCGGCAAGCTGATGCGGCAGATCCTGGACTATGCCAGAAAGCCATACCTCGAGCTCTCGGAAGACCTCGATCTGCTGGAGCAGTATTTGAAGCTGGAAAGCATGCGTTTGAACGGCAGGCTGAGTTACCAGTTCGACCTGGCTCCGGACGTGGATCCGGACGAGGTGCTCGTGCCTACCATGATCCTGCAGCCCTTTGTGGAGAACGCCATCTGGCACGGCATAGCGCCCAAGCCGGAGGGGGGGCAAATCCGGATCTACATCCGCAAATCGGACCAACAACTGCTGGCCACGGTAGAAGACGACGGCATCGGCCGGCAGGCCAGCGCCGAACGGAAAAAGCAAGCGGAAAACCGGGAATCCAAGGCGATCAAGATCACCCGAAAACGCCTCGAGTTGCTGGAGCAGGAATACCAGGTGGATACCGACCTGACCTTCGAAGACCTCGTGGACGAACAGGGCCGTCCGGCAGGCACCCGCGTCCTGCTCACGCTGCCCCTGATCTGATTCCTTAAGCCATACGTGAAATTCCTTCAGGGAAAGGTGCATCCGGCGAACAGGCGCTGGC
>JAJDFU010000122.1:0-6583 GCA_020528935.1 Saprospiraceae bacterium
TACGAATCCGATGTCGAGATACAGGTCGCCGAGGCGCAATGCGGTGAGTTCGCTCACGCGCAGTCCGCAGGCGTAGAGCACCTCCAGCATGGCCCGGTTGCGCGTGCCCTGGGGGTGGCTCAGGTCAACGGCCTCCAACATGGCCTGGATCTCGGCATAGCTCAGTACTTCGGGGATGTTGCGGCTCAGGCGCGGGGCTTCCAGCAGTTCGGCCGGGTTTTCGACTACGACCTCTTCGAGCATCAGGAAACGGAAAAAACTCCGGAGGGCCGAGATCAGGCGGGCCTGGGAGCGGGCCCCGAGCCCCAACTCGTACAGGTGGCGGAGAAAAACCTCCAGATCGGACAGTGCAACGGATCCGGGGTCCAGGTTCCGGAGCCGGGCAAACTCGCTCAATTTGTGCACATCCCGCAGGTAGGCTTCCCGGGTATGTGCCGAGAGCGAACGCTCCAGGTGGAGATATGCGCGAAAACCCGAACATGCGGTCGGCCAGTCCATACATTACCATTTTCCCTGCAAAGGTAGGCAGGCAGACGCGTTGGCGGCATTTTTCCCGAACGGCATAGAACATTTACCGGCGCAGTTGGTTTTTATCGTAGATTTTAATAGTTTTACTATTACAAAGTTTAGCCTTACTAAACTACCAAATCATCCGAATCATGTCCACTGTGGAGTTCAATCAGCAATTCATGCACATGGAGCAACTGCTTCTCTCGTTTGCGTTTCGCCTCACGCGCAATGAGGAGGACGCCCGGGACCTGCTCCAGGAAACTGCCTATAAGGCGTATAAGTATCGCACTATGTACCAGCCGCAGACCAACCTGCGCGCCTGGTTGATGACCATCATGCGCAACACCTTCATCAACGATTATCGAAAGCGCAAGCGCCGCCAGAGCCTGAGCCAGGGCCGGGAAGAGAAAAGCTGGGCCTGCCCGGAAAAGGAAGTCCTGGGCAACGGCGGGGAATCCAAGGTGGCGGCTCAGGAAATCTGGCAGCGGATAAATGCGTTGGAAGATTGGATGCGCACGCCATTTTTAATGTATTTTAATGGGTATAAATACGATGAGATCGCCGAACACCTGGGCATTCCCCTGGGAACGGTAAAGAGCAGGATCTACTTTGCCCGTCAGCGCCTGCGCAAGGAACTCAGGGAGATGTACAGCCAGGATGCCCTGCACGACATGCTCAGCGGCGAGATCCTTTGAACTAAAGCCACTCAAAAGGGCTTAATAATACATGCTTGATGCGGGAGGTTTTCTTTTGCTGCGGATAGCAAAACAGTCAAAACGATCAGAACGGTGTGGTTATGGCGCAATCTGAAGGTGTGATGACACCGGTTCGGCGGTTTTTTAGACTGCTCGAACTGGACAAAAAAGACATCACGTACATCTATGTGTACGCCATTTTTGGCGGCCTGATCAACCTGTCGCTTCCGGTTGGCGTTCAGGCCATCATCGGGTTGGTAGCGGGTGGAGCTCTCAGTGCTTCGATCTTCCTGCTGGTAGGTGCGGTAACCATAGGTACGGCCCTGGTGGGGGTATTGCGCGTGATGCAGCTCACCGTGACGGAGTCGATCCAGCGGCGCATATTTGCCCGTTCTTCCTTCGACTTTGCCTATCGCCTGCCGCGCTTTCGCTCCGAGAGCCTCACCGATGCCTATGTGCCCGAGCTGGTCAATCGCTTTTTCGATACCGTCATTGTCCAGAAAGGGCTGCCCAAGATACTCATGGATTTCTCCACCTCGGCCCTGCAGATCCTGTTCGGTCTGGTGCTTATCGCCTTTTATCACCCCTTCTTTGCTTTTTTCGGACTGTTCCTGATCTTTTTTGTAGCTATCATATTCTACATCACCGGTCCGGGCGGCCTCAAAACCAGCCTGAAGGAATCATCCATGAAATACATGGTGGCCTCCTGGCTGGAAGAGATCGGCCGAAGCCGCAACACGTTCAAACTGGCCGGCGGCCAGTCGCTGGCCCTGGATCGCACCGATCATCTGGTGAACGGGTATCTCGATCGCCGGGCCTCCCACTTTCGCGTGCTGCTCAACCAGTACGGCTTCATGGTGGCCTTCAAGGTGGTCGTTACAGCCAGCCTCCTTCTGCTGGGCGGCAATCTGGTGATCCAAAACCAGATCACCATCGGCCAGTTTGTCGCCGCGGAGATCGTGATCATTCTGGTGATCTCTTCGGTGGAAAAGCTCATTCTCACCATGGATGTGATCTACGACACCCTCACCGGCCTGGAGAAGATCGGAACGGTCATGGACCGGCCCCTCGAGCCGCATGGCGGGCAGTCCTTTTCCGATATCGACATCGGAAAGGGCATGATGGTAAAAGCGCGGGATCTCCACTTTCAATATCCCACCTCCAACGGGCTTTCGCTGCAGAATATCAACCTGGACATCAAGCCACTGGAGCGCATTTGCATTGCGGGCTACAACGCGGCCGGCAAGTCCACCCTGCTCGGGGTGGTCGGCAGTATGTTTACCACGGTTCAGGGGCAATTGGCTTACAATAACGTGCCCTTCCAGGACCTGGACCTGAGGGATCTGCGCCAATACATCGGCGACTACAGCATGAGTGAGGATATTGTAGAGGGTACGATCCTGGACAACATCACCCTCTGTCATCCCATGGAGTGCATGCCGGAGGTGATCTCTGCCGTGCAAGCTGTGGGGCTTGAAGAGGAAATCGCCGTGCTGCCCGATGGCTACGGTACCCAGCTGTTGCCTGCCGGACAGAACGTATCGCGCAGCATGCGCACGCGCATAATGGTCGCGCGCGCGATCTTATCCAAGCCCCGCTTGCTGCTGGTGGAGGGGTATTTCCCCGGCCTGGAAGCCACCGAGCGCAGCAGGGTATACGATCTGCTCACCAGCGAGGATCGCCCCTGGACGCTCATCACCGTAACGGATGATGCCGAGTTGGCCAGCCGCTGCGACCGGGTGATCGTTCTCCAGGAAGGCAAGATCGTACAGGAAGGTACGATGGAAGACATCAGCCAGGGTCCGCATTTCAAGAATATTTTCCACGCCTCGCCGGTATCGGTTTGGCCGGCAACCGTCTGATAAAAGGAGTGTGAATCATGCTTAACATCTCTCCCAATTCCATACTCGATAAGGTCAGCCCGGACGCCTTCAGCGCGTACAGCAAGACCGAGCTGGCGCCGGCCCATCGCATGTTCATCCGATGGCTCGTGGCCGCGTTCATTATCTTTTTGATCTTCATGTTTCTGCCCTGGACCCAGAATATTCAGAGCAAAGGCATCGTGACGCCCCTGAATCCGGAAGACCGTCCGCAGACCGTCCACTCCACCATTGCCGGCCGGATCGAGAAATGGTACGTGCAGGAGGGCGATCTGGTGCAGAAGGGCGATACCCTGCTGCACCTTTCGGAGATCAAGGCCGAGTATTTTGATCCCGATCTGGTGCCTCGCACCCGGGAACAGGTGTTGGCCAAACAGGGGTCGGTAGAAGGCTATAAGGACAAGATCCAGGCCCTGACCGATCAGATCGAGGCGCTGGAGGAAGAACAAAAACTGAAGCTGGCTCGCCTGCGCAACAAGATCCAGCAGACCAAATTCAAGATCGCCGAGGACAGCATCGAACTGGAGCGGGCCAAAGTGGCCCTGGCAATTGCCGAAACGCAGCTGCAACGGCAGATCAACCTCTTTGAAAGCGTTATTGCCGCCCGGAAGGACATCGAGGATCACCGGGCCAAACAAAAGGAGGCCGTGGCCACAAAGAACGACGCCGAACACACGTTGCAAAACAGCCGTACTGAACTCACCAATGCGCGGCTGCAACTGAAAGAAACGCGCTACACCTATCGCGAAAAAATTGCCAAGGCCCGCAGCGAACGGGAATCTACCACGGCCTCTATGTACGAATCCCAGGGCCAGGTCGCCAAGATGCAGATCGATCTGTCCAATTACGAGCGGCGGTCGCAGTTCTACTACATCACGGCACCGCAGAACGGCTACATCACTCAGGCCATCCGGCAGGGTTTGGGCGAAACCGTAAAAGAGCAGGAGGCCATCGCCTCCATCGTGCCGTCCAGGTTTGAACTGGCCGTGGAGATGTACATTCGCCCCATGGATCTGCCGCTCATCAGCAAGGGGCAGGAAGTGCGTTTTCTGTTCGACGGCTGGCCGGCCATCGTCTTTTCCGGCTGGCCCGGCTTTTCGTTCGGGACCTTCAAGGGCGATGTGTTTGCCATCGACAATATTCCGAACGACAAAGGACTTTACCGCGTGCTGGTGGCCCAGGACAAGGACGAAGAACCCTGGCCCAAAGCCCTGCGGCCGGGCAGCGGCGCCAACAGCATTGCCCTGCTCAATACGGTGCCCTTGTGGTACGAGCTGTGGCGACAACTCAACGGCTTCCCACCGGACTATTACGAATCAGAGGAAGCGCGAAAGGAAATCAAACAGAAAGCCCCCATTCAATCCGTAAAATAAACTGCAGCTAGCTGTAGCAGATATTCAGGAGATCGTGGGTGGTAATAATTCCAACGAGTTGCTCGCCTTGCACAACAGGCAGAGCGTGAATGTCATTGGCCTTGAACACCGCCGCTGCATCGGCCAGGGTCTGATCGGGGCCCAGGGTAATCACCTGTTCGGTCATGATCTCTTCGGCCTTCATGTGTTTGTAAAGCTTCTGGTTGTAATCGCCGTATTTTTCGGCATTGAAGAGTGCGAGCATGTGGTTGACCTGGAGAAAGTCGCTTTTGCTTATGATGCCCACCAATTTTCCATCGGCTTGTTGTACGGGGATGTGGTGAATATTCTGGCTGGCAAACAGACGGTCCACTTCCTCCAACTTATCACCGGGGGCGACCACCTTGAGTTCCGTGCTCATGACTTCGGCTATCCGTTGATTGGCTTGTGCGATCATGGCGGTTTTTTTGGTTCAGGAAAGGAATTGCACCTACTAAGTTGACATAAAATGACCACAAAAACAGTGAGCGATATCACGTTTTCCCATGGCATTTTTCCCATGGGCCTGGCCTGGCTGCTGGTCACCTGTCTGCTCATGCCCTCCTCCCGGGCTCCGGCCCAAGCGCTCACCGATACGACCGGCACGGTACTCGACTGGCCGGAATTCCGCACGCTCATTCTGGAAAATCACCCCATGGCCCGGCGGGCTTTCCTGCTGGCCGAGCAAGGACGCTGGCTGCAGCGCGGTGCCCGCGGCTTTTTCGATCCCAAACTCTACGGCGAATGGGACCACAAGGCCTTCGACGAGAAGCCGTACTGGCGCATCGGCAATGCGGGCCTCAAGGTGCCCCTGCCGTTCGGGCCGGAACTGAGCGCGGGATACCAGTGGAACAACGGCGTTTTCCTCAATCCCGAGCGCAACATACCCGATCGCGGGCAGGCCGTCCTGGGCATCAACCTGCCGCTGCTGCAGGGGCTGTTCTTCGATCCCGGCCGCGCGGGCATCCAGCAGGCCAAGCTGGAGGCCCAGGCCCTGGAAGCCGAGCGCAGCCTCTTGCTCAACGACCTGCTGCACGAAGGCGCCAAACTGTACTACAACTGGGTGGTGGCCGACAATATGGTACGCCTGCTGGATCGCGTGCTGGGCGTGACCTTTACCCGACACCAGGCGATCGTGGAGAGCTACTTCGCCGGTCAGCTTCCGGGAGTGGATACCCTGGAGAGTTACCTGCAGGTTCAAAACCGCATGTTCGATCTGCAGGAAGCCCAGGTAGGCCTGGAGCAGGCCCGCCTGGAGCTCATCACCTTCCTGTGGGATGAGCAAAACCAGCCCGCAGGCGCGTTTCCCTGGACGGCCCCCGGCTGGGAGCCCAACCTGCTGCTGCGCGACGACGTCTTTCCGGCCCCCAACCTCAGCCAGCCCGAATGGATGCACCCCAAGCTCCGCAAGCTTCAATTCAAGATGGAAGCCCTGGAAGTGGACCGGCGGCTGGCTCAACAGATGCGACTGCCCAGGCTGGATGTGAACTACTACTTCCTGGGGAATGGCTGGAACTTCGTACCTACATCTACCAACGGCGATCAGTCTGCCAGTGTATTCACCCAGGACTACAAATGGGGGGCTACCTTCAACTGGCCGCTGTTTATGCGCAAGGAAACGGCCAAGATCCAGCTCACCCAGATCAAGATGGAGCAGAACCGCATGGATCAAGGCTTTACCCGGCAGGATATCACCAACAAGGTGCGGGCTTACCAGGCGCAGTTCCGGACGGTCAACCAGCAGATCGAGCTGTTCCGCTCGGCCGTGGAGAATTATCAGCGCCTGCTGAGTGCCGAACTGGAAAAGTTCGACCTGGGGGAAAGCTCCATTTTCCTCATCAACTCCCGCGAGCAGAAGCTGATCGAAGCCCAGGAAAAACTCCTCAAACTGCAGGGCAAATACTATAAGCTGCAGGCGTCCGCCGCCTGGGCCGCCGGCCGGCTTGGCGAGTGAGGGGCCAACGGGTAAAGACCGGTGAATGCTCCCGGCTCCTCCAGCTTCAGCAGGCCGGGTTTTCCTCCTTCTCCGCCAGCTCCTGGAAGGTGTCGGCCTTGTCCTCGTCCGGGCGGTCTTTGCAGGGGAAGTCTTTTTCGATGAGCAGGTGCA
>JAJDFU010000122.1:6593-8778 GCA_020528935.1 Saprospiraceae bacterium
TTGGGGAGGGGGCACCGGTCCGGCCCGGGGAGGGGTCCGAAAGCCCTCGTGCCCACCTGGGCCGGGGGCGCCCCCTGCCGGGCCTGGGTGCGGGGCAGGGTGATGCGCAGGTGCCCCCCTTCCCATTGGACGCTCAGGTCCTCCCGCTCCTCCTGCAGCAGGGCAAAAGCGAAGGTGCTGCCGTCGGGGAAGCCGATCATTTCGGTTACCCGGCCGGTATGCATCAGGGCGTCGAGCTCAGATTTCCGCAGGCGCAGGCGAATGCTATTGGTGATGCAGCGCAGTTTCATGGCCGTGGGTTTTTGATTCAAAGATCAAAGATAAGGAATGCTGCCCCCGGAGCGGATCCCGGGTGGCCGTAAAGAAGGGGGATCGCATCGGGCAGTTGGCCGCTACGCATTTAACTTATTTGTCGTACATTTATAGATGCTGTTCGCCACAGCATAGGAAGCGCTTCCGGTCTTCAATCCTTTTCCGGGCAAACCCGCAACGCGCTCCCGAAGCTGTTGCGCCGGCGTGAAACACTATTTCAAAGCCCGAAACAACAGGTATGCGAGCCCCACTGGTCATCCTTGCCTTTGTGGTGTATCTCTTCACCGCTCGCTGGTATTTCGTCTGCCAACTCCTTCACATTTGTGCATCCCCGGAAAAGCGGGAGCTGTCGGATCAGTTGCGCACCCTCAGCGTCACCGATACCGGACGGGCAGTCTTGTCGGGCTTCGAACAGTTCGCCTTCGAGCGCGATCAGGCCTGGCCGCTGTTGCCCGAGGCCAATCGCCCGTACAACAACCTGGCTTTTTTGGATACCCTGACGGAGTATCTGCTTCAGGACTACTACATGGAGTTGCTCATCACCGGGCGGCTGTATCCGGATGAGATCGGCCTGTCCGAAGGCTACTTCGAGAACCTGGGCCTGGCCCGGGCCGATGCCGTGCGCCGCTTGCTGATCCGGCAGGGCCTGCCGGAAGACAAGATCCGGCTCGATTACGAAGTGACGGATACCGCCGGCATGAACGAACCGCTGTCCTTTGCCATTTATCGCAGCCTGCAATGGCCCGATGGGATTACGCCTGCCCTGTACTCCTTCAAGCAAATGGCCTTTTCGGCCCTCAATTTCCCGGTGGGGGACCAGCCCTATGCACCGGGGCTGGCATTCGAAAAGTATGCCGCACTGCTGAAAAACTACCTGAATGAAAATCCGGTGCAGCGCATACGGGTCATCGGCCATGTGGCTCGGGGCCCATCGGATGAAGAAGACGATAAGCGGGCGCTGGCGATAGCCGAAAGTGCCCGCGACCAGCTGCGCCGCCTGGGCATCGATGATCTGCCCTTGGTGGCCGAAAGCCACGGAAGTCTGCACCCCATCGCACCCGGCGATACCGAAGAAGGCCGCCGGAAAAACGAGCGGGTCACTTTTATTTTAGAATAACCAATACCGCGAGCTATGTTCAGTCAATTTTTTTCACAACTCGGCAGTACGGAAAGCCTGATCCTGATCATGCTGTTGGTGGTCGCTTTTTTGCTGGGTACTTTGCTGGCCTATATACTCAACGGCAATCGAATCAAAGACCTGCAGAACAAATTTCAGCAAGCGGATTCGGCCCGCAGCCGGCTGGCAGAGCAACTGGACGAGCTCCAGAAAAGCCGGGAAGCAATGGAGGAAAGCCTGCGCGCGCACAATGAGGAGATGGCCGAACGGCAGGAAAAGATCGAAGCGTTTCGGGAAAAATACGATGCCCTCAAAAGCCGGTTCAAACTCATGTTTGAGACCCTGCACCAAGCCAACAGCTCCATACGGGGGTACCTGGGGACGATCGAAGACCTCAACGTGCAGCTCAAAACCAAGCTCGCCGGGAAGGTGCCGGAGATGCCGGCACAGAAGGCTGCAGCGGACCCCCCTGCAGGCAATAGCGGCGGCAACGGCAAATCGGGCAGTATTCTGCAACGCATCCTCAAGCTGGAGCATCAGCTCCACGGACTCGAACAGCTGAATAAGCAGATCGCAGCCAGTGTGTCGCAGATCAGCAGCCCGGCCGTCGGATTATCCGAGTACCATACCGGGGAGGAGCGCCCTGCCGCGCCGGCTCCGAAGCCCACCGCAGATTTCGGCCTGGAGCCCGCCGATGATCTCACCCGCATCAAAGGCATAGGTTTTCGCGTCGGCAAAGGCTGCAGTAGACTGGCT
>JAJDFU010000252.1 GCA_020528935.1 Saprospiraceae bacterium
TGTTGCATCAACAAGATAGCTTTTATCCTGTATTTTTTAGTTTCGTACCGAAGGCGGGAATCGAACCCGCACGGTGTTGCCACCACTGGATTTTGAATCCAGCGCGTCTACCAGTTCCGCCACTTCGGCTAAAGCACGAACTTTTATTGAGGTTCGTATTTCAAACTACGCCACGACTAAGCGCTGGAAGCGCGCCCAAGGTGCTGACAACGAGCTCCAGCGCGTTCGTCAGTATCTACCCCTTACGCCACCTGGGAAGAGGGACTCGCTTCCGTTGAAGCGGCTCCATTTGAGCTAACCCGATTTCCCGATTGGGGTGCGCAAAGCTATCTAAAATCTTCATTTCGTGCAACAGAAAATGAAGCACGGGAGTTCCTCTTAGAATA
The DNA here is from genome assembly GCA_020528935.1 of Saprospiraceae bacterium. Taxonomy (GTDB): domain Bacteria; phylum Bacteroidota; class Bacteroidia; order Chitinophagales; family Saprospiraceae; genus JAJDFU01. The sequence continues at coordinate 387 of JAJDFU010000252.1, forward strand.
AGCGATCCAGCAAGCGCTTGATATCCAATCCGTTGACGTAGATCACCAGTGCCAGCACAATGATGAAGCCGATCAGGGTTGCGTACTCCATAAACTTATCGCTGGGCTTGCGGCCGGTAGCAACCTCGTACAGCAGAAACATCACGTGCCCGCCATCCAGAGCTGGAATGGGCAGGAGGTTCATGAAGGCCAGGATGAGGGAAAGAATAGCGGTCATTTTCCAAAAGCGCTCCCAGTTCCAGACCGTGCCGTACATCTCCCCTATGGTGACAAATCCGCCGAGGCTATCGGACGGGTTGATGCGACCGCGAAACATCTGACCGAAGGCTTTCACCTGGTCGGCCAGCAGGCCCCACCCCTGGGAGACGCCGGCAGGTAAGGCTTCGGCCAGGGTGTATTCCTGCCTGCGGGTTTCGTACATCCTGGGCGCCAGGCCTACCATGCCTTTTTCCGTCGTGGTCATATTCAGGCGCAGGGTGTCGCCCTCGCGAAGCAGCGTCAGGGTTACCGCTTCGCCTTTCAGGGGTTGGGCCAGCTTGCGAAACTCGTGGAAAAAGCGCGCGGGCTTGCCGTTCAATTCCAGGATCTGGTCGCCGGGCTTCACCCCGGCCTTGTCGGCGGGGCTGTCCTCCAGCACGTCCCGCACATCGAAAGGCAGCCGCATATCGAAGAGGGTGTAGCGCCGGTCGCGGCTGGACAACAGCCGGGCGTAATCTTCGCCTATGGGCAACTGGAGCTCTTCCCCATCGCGGCGCACGGTGAGGGAACGGGCATCGTTGACGATGACCTCCCGAATGACCGTGGCGGCGCTGAATTTTTCAAACGGCTTTCCGCCGATGGAAACGATGTGATCGCCTTCTTGGATACCCATGGCGCGGCCGAGGCTGTCGGGCACCACGCCGTAGGTCACATTTTCATTGGGCAGGTATTCCTCGCCCCAGGTCCACAGTACCATGCCGTAGATGAAAAAGCCGAGAATGAGGTTGACGGTCACCCCACCCAGCATGATGATGAGGCGCTGCCAGGCCGGCTTGGAGCGAAATTCCCAGGGCTTGGCGGGCTCCTTGAGCTGGGCGGTGTCCAGGCTTTCGTCCACCATGCCGGACAGCTTCACGTAGCCGCCCAGCGGCAACCAGCCGATGCCGTATTCCGTGTCTCCCTTCTTGGTCTTCAGGAGCGAAAACCAGGGATCGAAGAACAGGTAGAACTTTTCAACGCGCACATTAAACCAGCGAGCCGGAAGAAAGTGCCCGCCCTCGTGAAGGACGATCAAAATAGAAAGGCTCAACATAAGCTGGCCCACGGCGATCAGGATACCCATACCTATATTCAAATTCGGTAAATCAGCAAGGAAACAGTCTTTGGCCCCCTCTTGTTGCAGAGCGGGGCAAAGGTAGAGGTAATTGCGCTTTTTTGGAAAGATGACCTACTTTTGCCGCTCCAATTCCAACTATGCAATGGTTTTTTGCCCATCGGATCGAAGGTGAAGAGGCCTTTTTTTCGGTCGAGGAGGCTCGCCATCTGGCACAGGTACTCCGCAGAACGACCGGCGACGAAGTTCACTTCGTGGATGGAAAAGGCGGTCAATACGTCGGGATCATCACAGATGCCGGTAAGCGGGGGGCGCGCGCCAAAATTTTACAGGCCCACACTCAGCGGCCCCGCCCGTATCAGCTGCACCTGGCCGTAGCGCCGACCAAGAACAACAACCGCCTGGAGTGGCTGCTGGAAAAAGCTACCGAACTGGGCGTAGATGCCATCACGCCCGTGATCTGCGCCCGCAGTGAGCGAACGAAAGTACGACCCGACCGCCTGGAGCGCATCCTGCTCTCAGCCATGAAACAATCGCTGCAGGCCCGCATGCCCGGGCTGCGTGAGTTGCAATCCCTGGAGGCGTTTCTGCAGCAGGACCATCGCGGCCAGGGCTTTATCGCCTGGTGCGGCGCGGACGATCTGCCCCCCCTACAGCACAACTACCGCCAGGGCGAAGACGTTACCCTTTTGATCGGTCCGGAGGGTGATTTTACGCCCGACGAGGTCGGCCTGGCCAAAGACCGCGGCTACGTGCCCGTCAGCCTCGGTCCCAATCGCCTGCGCACCGAGACGGCTGCCCTGGTGGCCTGTACGATCGTAAATGTGATGAACCAATGAAGATCCTGCGACTGACGCTCCTGATCCTTTCTGCCCTTGTGCTCTTCAGCGGCTTCGCTGCGGAAAAGCCCACCCTCAAAATGGCCCTGCTCAAGTACCGGGGCGGCGGCGACTGGTATTCCAACCCCACCTCCCTGCCCAACCTGGCCCGCTTTTGCAACGATCAACTGGGGACCAACTTCGACCCCAACTACGCCACCGTGGAAGTGGGCAGCGCCGAACTGTTCAACTACCCCTTTGTGCACATGACCGGCCACGGCAACGTGGTCCTGTCCGATGCCGAGGCTGAAAACCTGCGCAACTACCTCATGGCCGGCGGCTTTCTGCACATCGACGACAACTACGGCATGGATCCCTTTGTGCGGCCGGCCCTCAAAAAGGTTTTCCCCGACCAGGAGTTGGTGGAGTTGCCTTTAGATCATCCCGTTTACGATCAGAAGTTCAGGTTTTCCAACGGCCTGCCCAAAGGGCACAAGACCGACGAAAAGCCGCCCCAGGGCTTAGGCCCCTTTACCGACAGCCGCATGGGTGTGTTTTCAACCACAGACTGCGACATGGGGGAGGACG
>JAJDFU010000349.1 GCA_020528935.1 Saprospiraceae bacterium
CTCTGGATCGGGCAAACAGTAATCCACCGGACAGACGGCTGCGCATTGTGGCTCTTCGTGGAAACCTACACATTCGGTACACTTGTCCGGTACGATGTAGTAGAAATCGTCGGAGATGGGCTCGTGCTGCGCATCCGCGTCCACCTCTTCGCCGGTGTCATCCAGTTTATAGTTTCCGCTGACGGTGGTGCCGTCGGAAATGGCCCACTCCACGCCACCTTCGTAGATTGCATTGTTGGGGCATTCGGGTTCGCAGGCCCCGCAGTTGATGCATTCGTCTGTGATCATGATGGCCATAACAACTCGTTTGTAATGGTGAAACCGGTGGAACGGGCTGATAGTTTGAGCGAATATAAGGCCCGCTGTGGAAATGTGTAAAACTCGACTGGGCATTTTGGAAGCGGGGCTCGTATATTTGATGTTTAGCAAAACCCAGCAGCTTTGGCGAAGGCAAGCCGGAAAACGAAAAAGAGCAAAGTCACCCCGCTGATGGGGCAGTACTTTCAGGTGAAGGCCAAGCATCCCGATGCTGTTCTGCTCTTTCGCGTGGGGGATTTTTACGAAACCTTCGGCGAAGATGCCGTGCAGGCCTCGCAGGTGCTGGGCATCGTGCTCACCAGCCGCAACAACGGCGGCAGCGACATTGAGCTGGCCGGTTTTCCGCATCATTCGCTGGACCTCTACCTGCCCAAGCTGGTGAAGGCCGGCTATCGGGTGGCCATTTGCGAACAGCTGGAAAAGCCCTCGCCCCAGAAGAAGCTGGTCAAGCGCGGCGTCACCGAGGTGGTTACGCCGGGCCTGGCTACGGACGATCAGTTGCTGAACCACAAGGAAAACAACTACCTGGCTTCCCTCTTTTTCGGGAAAAAGGATCAGGTGGGGCTGTCGCTGCTGGATGTCTCCACCGGTGAGTTTCTGGTCACCGAAGGCAGCCTGGCCTATGCAGACAAGATCATGCAGAGCTTCGAGCCCTCGGAGGTGATCTTTCCCAAGGACAGAAAAAAGGAACTGGAAGCCGCCTTCGGCGATGAATTTTATCTCTTCAAGCTGGACGAGTGGGTGTATACGCTCGACTACGCCCGCGAAAAGCTGCTCGACCATTTCGGCGTTGCCAGCCTGAAGGGCTTCGGGGTGGAGGAGCTCGAACTGGCACAGGTGGCCTCCGGTGCCATTCTGCACTATCTGGAAACGACCGAGAATAAGAACCTCAGCCACATCGGTGCCATCAGCCGCCTGCATTCGGACAAATACGTGTGGCTGGATCGCTTTACGATTCGCAACCTGGAACTCATCCACTGCAATCATCCCAATGGCGTATCCCTCCTGCAGGTGCTCGACCAGACGGTGACCCCCATGGGCGCCCGCCTGCTGAAAAAGTGGGTGGTCCTGCCGCTGCTGTCGCGCAAGGCAATTGAGGATCGGCACAGCGCCGTGGCCTATTTTCTGGAGCAGCCCGATGCCAGCCGGGAGGTCGAACAGCTCATCCGGCAGGTGGGCGATCTGGAGCGCCTGATCTCCAAGGTGCCGCTGGGCAAGGTCAATCCCCGCGAGCTGCGCCAGCTGGGCAAATCCCTGGCCGTGATCGCTCCCTTGAAAAAGCGGTTGGAAGCTTCCGGCAACGACCTGCTGACCGGCCTGGCCGACGGGCTCCATCCATGCGCCAAACTGCAGGAACGCATCCGCGCCTCGCTGGTGGAAGAACCGCCCGTCAACCTCGCCAAGGGAGGGGTGATCGCCGAGGGCTGGAGCGCGGAGCTGGATCAGTGGCGTCACCTCATCGCCAACAGCAAAAGCCTGCTGGAGGGCATTCAGCAGCGCGAGGCCGAGCGCACGGGAATCAGCAGCCTGAAGATCGGCTTCAACTCGGTCTTCGGCTATTACCTGGAGGTGACGAATAAATACAAAGACCAGACCCCGCCGGAATGGGTGCGCAAGCAGACCCTCACCAATGCCGAGCGATTCATCACTGAGGAGCTCAAAGAGCTGGAAGCCAAGATCCTGAGTGCCGAAGAGCGCATCCTGGAGCTGGAAGCGGATCTCTTTCGCGAGCTGCTGCACTACCTGCAGGAATACATCCGGCCCGTGCAGCACAACGCATCCGGCATTGCCCGGGTGGATGTGCTGTTGTCATTTGCCAAGGTGGCCTCCAGGTACCACTACACCCGCCCGGCCATGAACGAGGGATATGCCATAGAGATCGAGGAGGGCCGCCATCCGGTGATCGAGCAGCAACTGCCTTTGGGCGAGTCCTACGTGCCCAACGATCTTTTCCTGGACCGGGAGGAGCAGCAGATCCTGATGATCACGGGGCCCAATATGTCGGGCAAATCGGCCTTGCTGCGACAAACAGCCCTGATCTGCCTCCTGGCCCAGATGGGGGCTTTCGTGCCGGCCAAACGCGCTGCACTGGGTATCGTGGACAAGGTGTTTACCCGGGTGGGGGCGTCGGATAATATTTCCTCGGGCGAATCCACCTTTATGGTGGAGATGAACGAGACGGCCAGCATTATGAACAACGTCTCTGACCGCAGCCTCATCCTGCTGGACGAGATCGGCCGCGGTACCAGTACCTACGACGGCATCTCCATCGCCTGGTCCATCGCCGAGTACCTGCACCAGAATGCTCAGGCCCGGCCCAAGACCCTCTTCGCCACCCACTACCACGAACTCAACGAACTGAGCGAGCGCTTCCCGCGCATCAAGAACTACAATGTAGCCACCCGGGAGGCCGGTCAGCAGGTCATCTTCCTGCGCAAGCTGGTGCCGGGCGGTAGCCAGCACAGCTTCGGCATACACGTGGCCCGCATGGCAGGTATGCCGCGCAGTATAGTGGAACGGGCCGCCCACATCCTCACGCAGCTGGAACAGAAACACATCGAAGGCCGGGGCGACGGCAACGGCCTGCAGGTAGATGCCCCAAAGACGGCGGCCATCAGCCCGCCGCCCATGCAGCTCAGTATTTTCGAGACGGTGGATCCCGCGGCCGGTAAGCTCAAAGGCGAACTGCTGGAATTGGACCTCAACCGCATGACGCCCATCGAGTGTATGATGAAGCTGCACGAGCTGAAGAAGTGGCTGGAAGATGAAGGCGGGGCATAAAAAAACCCGGTTCCATCGAACCGGGACACTAAAGTTGGTTTTTTGAGAGGCTTATCAAGTAAAACCGCTATTGAGACGGCGGCACTGGAAAAAGTCACACTCCTATGAAGATCGGATTGCTGGGCTACGGCAAAATGGGCAAGGCCATCGAGCAGATCGCCCGGGCAGAGGGCGAGCAGATCGCCCTGCGCGTGGATGTGGATAATGCCGGCGAAATAGGCCCGGAAGATTTGAAAGCCTGCGAGGTACTCATTGAATTCACCCGGCCGGAAGCGGCTTTCGACAACATTCGCCGGGCCCTGGAGGCGGGCGTGCCCATCGTGTCGGGCACCACCGGCTGGCTGGACCGCTGGCCGGAGGTCCGGCGTCTGTGCGAAGCGCGGGAAGGCGCTTTCTTCTACGCCTCCAATTTCAGCATCGGAGTCAATATCCTGTTTGCCCTCAACCGCTACCTGGCCCGCCTGATGAATGAGCGGCCCGAGTACGAGGTGTCCCTGATGGAGACGCATCACATCCACAAACTGGACGAGCCCAGCGGCACGGCCGTGACCCTGGCCGAAGGTATTCTGCAGGAGCTGGATCGCAAGCACAGCTGGACCCTGGAGGCCGGGCCCGCGGCGGAAGCGATCGGCATTACAGCCCGGCGGGAAGGCGAGGTGCCCGGCATCCACGAAGTGACCTACCGCAGCCCTGTCGATACACTCCGCCTGCGGCACGAGGCGCACAGCCGCGAAGGCTTTGCCCGGGGCGCCCTGCTGGCTGCCCGATGGCTTCCGGGCCGGCAGGGCGTGTATGGCATGCAGGATCTGCTGGGCCTGAAATAGGCCTATTCCAGTTCGGCGATCTTTTCCTTGAGCCAGTTGACCGAGGCGACCTTGGTTTCCGAGATCTCTTTCTTCAGTTTGTCAATGGCCGGCTTATCGCCGGGCATCACATTCGTAAGCTTGCGGGTAAAGCGGATCAGGTTTTGATAGTTCAGCCGACGGTTGGTCGGTATTTCCTTGTGGCGGTTCAGGTACTTGCTGAAGCTGTCGAGCAAGGAGAAGAGAGGCTCTACTTCATCCATTTCATAATAAGTGAACAGCAGGGTTACCTTGGAATTCAGGTTGTAGGTAAAATCCTCGTATTCAATTTGCTGAAGTATGGAGATCACCTTTTCATATTTTTTCTGATAGAAGTACAGTTGAGCGAGGTTGAAGGAGACGGCATTTTCCCGGAAGCGTTCCGGCAAAAACTCCTGGTATTTCTGTATGAACTCCTCCACCCAGGTAAATTCCTTCAGCCGGAGTCCGGTGACGACCATGTTTCGGAACCGGCTCGGGGTCATGGTGTTCTCCTGGCTGTAGAACCCCTTGTCGAGTATGCTTTTGTACACGTCAAAGAGCTCTTTCAGGAAGTTTTGCTGGCCCCGGTTGATTTTGAAAATGCAATAATTCTGCGCGGCAGCGTACAGTGTGTTCAGTACTTCTTCCGAGGGGAAAAGTTGATAGTGTTGTTCGAGGAGCTCTTTTAATTTGAAGTAGTGGTCTTCGTTCGAGGGGTCGGTGTTCACCAGATAAATTTGATAATAAATGGCGATGGTGGGGTTAGACTCGTATTTTTTTAAGTCGATCGTTTTAATGATTTCCTCAATGAGCCCCAGCTGGTAGTCGTGTTGAATGACCTTCTTGCGCGAGGACACATTGCTCAGTATCCGGAGTTTTTCGCCCAGGTAGAAGTAGTCCAGATTGTTGGAGATGGCTTCTATATTGGACTTTTCTTCCCGGTTCGTCTCGAAATCGACGAGGTTGTACAGGTTTATTTCGGCTTCGTAGTTGGACAGGTAATAATCCGGGGTTCTATAGGCCATCTTCTCCAGGTTTTTGCGCACCGTCCGCATGCCCGTGCGCTCCAGTTTGGCGATTTGCCGGTCTCCGATGGCCTGAAGGAGGTAGATGGATTGACGGATGTCGTCCTCCTCAAATTGGGCCTGAGCCAGGTATTGCTCTACCAGTTTGAGCAGGTCGGACAGGTATTTGCGCATCCGGACGTCGTCGTAGGAGTGGCCTTTTTTGATCTTTTTCCAGGCCTCTTCTTTGCTGAAGGACCTTTGGCCGTTGCCTTTCAGCAGTTTGTGGCAAAGTTCATACAGGCGAATGAGTTCTTCGCTCTGGTTGAAATAGGGCGAGTGAATGAAGCGATCGAAGCGGCTCCAGTCCAGCGCGTGGAAGCGCTCGAATACCGAAAAAACCTTGGTGTTGCGAAGATCGGATGCAGGCATGCGTCAAATATAGGCCTTCTTCACAAAAGTGCAGGTGTTTGTGCCTCATGCTGTTGATTATCAAATTCTTGTACCTGGCATACCAACCTGTTTCTTTCACAAAAAAACACTTGATCAAAATGGCTTTGTGCACGCAAGGGGAAAATCGTATCTTAGGGCTGATTCCACGAAGAACACATACTGTGAGTTACTAGCAATGATAACCGCTGACCATGAATGCATATCTACAGACGATCCTTTTGCCTGTGCTCCTTTTGTACTTCCTTCCCCTCGCCGGGCAGGGCGTGCAGAATGAGCACATCGACATAGGCACCTTTCAGGGACAGTCGGTGGACTATACCCTTTACGCTGCCAATACCATCACCCTCAACAACATCAATCAACCGGATCACGGCACCGTGACCATCCAGGGCCCCAATCCGGGCGGCACGGCTCACGTACTTACCTACACTCCCGACCCGGATTTCCTGGGTACCGATGCTTTTGAAGTGCTGGCCGTGTACACGACCTCCCCGCCCGGGTTCACCAACTATTTCTTCACCGTTGAGGTCGTGCAAACTCAGGTTATCGCCCGGCAGGATTTCGCTACGACGACGACGGGCACGCCCGTTACGCTGGATGTGTTGGCCAACGATGAAAGCAGTTCTGATTCCATCTCGGTGCGCGCCATTCCGCTGGCCAATTCCGGAAGCGCGGTCATTGAGCCGGACGACACCCAGGTGACCTTCACGCCCGACGCGGGCTTTCAGGGGCTTACCTACTTCACCTACGTGGTTTGCGACGAAGTAGGGACCTGTGACCTGGGCACGGTCAACGTCATGGTCAACGAAGGCATGTCGGCAGATACTTTCCGGGTATTCACCCAGAAGAATCAACCCAAGTTCATCCTGGTGCCGCCCAGTTATACCTGGGTAAACGGTCCTCAAAACGGCACCTACGACACCACGGGCACCATTCCCCTGTACACGCCCAACAGCGGCTTCGTGGGGAACGACTACCTGGACTACGACTTCCAAGGCAGTCCGAAAGTGGTGGAGGTCGTGGTGCTGGATGCGCCAGACCCCAACAGCTTTGCCTTTGACGACGTGGTCTACGTGACGCCGGGAGAGACCATCACCATCGACCTGTTTGCCAACGACGGCAACGACGGCAACCTGGATTGCTTCGATTACACCCAACCGGCCTCCGGCAGTGTGACGGATCCGGGCTTGGGCGAAGGGATTGTAGAATATACAGCCCCCGCTTCGGTCAGTGGCTTCGGCGGGCTGGTGGATCAATTCACCTACTCGGCGCGCCTGCCCGGATGTATGGGTGCTCCGGAATCCGCGGGCGTCACTGTTTTTGTGAGCAATTTCATGCCCCTGTTCGACAAGTTCTCCTTCGTGACGCCCAAAATGACGCCCCTGGTGATCGGCAACGGTTTCCCGATCGACAACTACACCTTCTCCATTACCGATAACCCGGAACTGGGCTCTGTGGTGCTGTTGCAGGGCGACACGACCATCTACGGCGTTCAGGTATCCGGCGACAACGCCCTGCTGTATTTCCCGGACGACGACGTGCTCTCCGGACTGGACAATTTTGAGGTGGAATACTGTGTGGTCTCGGGCGGCTCCGGCTGTGATGTCACCCAGACCATCAAGGTGGATGTCGAAATCCTGGATATCGGCAACGGGTTGGACCCCTCCTGCTTCGGCGATTGCATCTGGCCGGGCGATGCCAACAACGACGGTCTGGTGCACGTGTCCGACCTCCTGTCCGTCGGCTATGCCATGGGGGAGATCGGCCGGCCCCGCGACGACAACGACCTTTCGGTTTGGTACGGCCAGTATGGCGAGGATTGGGATGTGGCCCCTGGTTTCAAATACGTGGATACCGACGGCGACAGCGTGATCACGGCCCAGGATACCTTTGCCATCCGGCAATTCTACGGCAACACCCACGCCATCGTGCCCAATCTGCCGCTCTATTCGGATGTTCAGGTGGAACTGAATGAAATTACCCAGGGCCCGTACCAGCCCGGCGACCTGGTGCAGGCCGAACTGGTGCTGGGCAATGCGGCCAGCCCCATTATTGACCTGTACGGCTTTACCTTCCCCTTCAACTACAGCCCAATGATCTTCCGGCCGGAAAGCATTCAGGTCAACTATCCCGGTAGCTGGTTTACCTACAACTCGCCCATCCTGGATATGACCTTCAACGATGCCAACGGGCTTCTGGAGGCCGGAGTGACGCGCACGAACGGTCTTCCGGCCGATGGTCAAGGCCCCGTGGCCGTCCTCTCCTTCATCGTGGATGACGACATTGACGGCATCCGCCCCGGGGGGCCGATTCAACTGGGCGGGGGTACCGGCAGCGGCATGAACAGCCTCGGGCAGTTTTTCGGCTTCTCCATTCCGGAACTGAATATCCAGGTCGTTGCCGGTGAGGTGACCAGTACGGAAGAGCCTCTGTTCAAGCCCCTGAGCAATGACCTGCTGCGCGTGTATCCCAATCCCAGCCGCGACCGCCTGGAGCTGCACTTCAACGGCGGGCACGAGTTCCGCGAGTTGCGGATCTTCGATGCCTCCGGTCGACAGCTCTACTTTGCCGACGGCCTGGCCGGCCGCCATCAGCAGATCAATGTGAGCAATTACATGCCCGGGCTGTACGTCATACAGGCTATGACCGATACCGGTCTGGTGCGCAAGAAATTCGAGGTGGTTCGCTAGTACCGCCTCCGGACGACTTTTTTCGTGGAATTATTATCATTGCTAGCTGATCGCATGGGCACCGCTCATGCGATCTTTTTTTGTCTCCTTTGCCGATCCTGATTTGCCGCTTACCGGAAGGGCCTCAGGATGCGCCGGACGCTGCCGGTGTAGCTGCTGCCGAAGAGGTTGACGTGTACCAGGAGGTAATACAGCTGATAGACGGGGATGCGGTCCTTCAGGCCGGGGGCAGTGGGGTAGGCCGCTTCGTAGGCGGTGTAAAAAGCGGGGGCAAAGCCGCCGAACAGCCGGCTCATGGCCAGGTCCATCTCCCGGTGGGCATAACAGACGGCCGGATCGATGAGTACGGGCTGCCTTTTCTCGTCGCAGAGGAAATTCCCGCCCCACAGGTCGCCGTGAATGAGGGCGGGCGGTTCTTCGGGGAGCAGCTCGGGCAGGCGGTCGCACAGCGCATCCAGAGCGCGCTGATCCGGGCCGTCGAGCAGGCGCCGGTCCCGGGCTTGCCGAAGCTGGGGCTGCAGGCGCTCGGCCGCATAGAAGTCGGCGAAGGTCTCGTGACGGCGGTTGGACTGAGGGGGGCAGCGACTGGAGGAGGTCTCAGTCCAGCCAAACAACGGTGAGGGCAGGGGCTGGAGATGAGCCAGCGGGCGGCCGGCAGTGAGACCGACCACCATACAGGGCCAGCCAGTCACGGCAAA
>JAJDFU010000284.1 GCA_020528935.1 Saprospiraceae bacterium
CCACATATACGCCCTCCTCCATTTCGGGGAAGCGATCCCAGGACACCCGCCCCCCCTGACCGCGCCAACTCGTCGTCACCGGAAAGAACAGTCCCTCCGTATTGGAAATGGAAATGGAGTCTTGCTTGCGCACCGCTACCAGATCAAAAGCCGGGAAACGCACAACGGGTTCTTCGCCTTCAAATTGAAACCTCCAGTCGGGGGTGCGAGCGTACCAACTGGTACCCAGTTCGGAATACCTCAAAGACTGGTCCTGAAAGAAGCGATGCGAAAAGGCCAGAAAATCGCGTATCGGAGATAATTTTCGGGTTTCCAGCCTCGACACCAGCGAATCTACGATGCCGTTCCACTGGTAAAAGCGATCGCGGCCGTATCCCTGCTCAAAAAACAAGGCCACCGCACCCATGTAATCCTGAAAGTAGGGGGCGGCCGGGATTCGCTTGGCCCGCATGCGGGTGCAGGCCTGCATGACCGCCAACTGCTGGTCTTCGTCCATTTGGCCTTCAAACACATCGGTAAAGGCCTGCACTTGCGGTTCGGCGGCCTTGCGCTGGTTGAGTACCCAATCGCGAAGTTCTTTTAAAAACACACCGGGTTCCTGCAACACCAGCGTATCGGCCTGGGCCTGCGCAGGCAGCGAACTGCCGATCCAAAGTACTGCGTAGATTGCGAGAAAGCGTATGCGTAACATAAATTTAAACCTGTTCTGGATGATACAAAAGCGGGGGGAGGGAAGCTCTTCGTTCAAAAGTTGAAGGCGCTTTGAGCCGGAACATTCACGGGATGTTCACCCTGCGGTCCGGCAAATTGCGAAATGTTGGAGATCAATCTCTACATCTGCCTTCTTCCGCATGTATAAGCGTTCCCGCGAACACCTCGGGCTAAGGCCGCAGGACGCGCATACAGATCCAATCGCCGCGGTACTGGCTGTGCTCCCATTCAAACCCCTGGCTGAGGAGTTCCGTTTTCAGCAGGAGTTCTTCTTTTTTCAATACCCCGCTCAGCAAGAGAACGCCTTCCGGAAGGGTGCGTTCAAATAACGCAGGCAGGTGGCTCGTAATTACGTTGCGGGTAATGTTTGCCAGGACAATATCGTAAGCTGCGCCGGGGGCCACAGACAGGCCGCCCTGAAAGACCTCCAGCCCCACCTCGTTGAGGCGGGCGTTTTCCAGGGTGTTCGCACAGGCTTCCCGCTCGATGTCGAGGGCGTGCACTGCCCGCGCACCCATCTTGGCAGCCAGAATGGCCAGCAGGCCGGTGCCACAGCCGAAGTCCAGCACCCGGCGGCCGCGGATGCGCAGCTGTTCCATCTGCTCCACCATCAGGTAGGTGGTTTCGTGATGGCCCGTGCCGAAAGCCATTTTAGGATGGATCACCAACTCGTAGGTCGTGCCCGGTTCAGATGGATGAAAAGGTGCCCGTATGGTGCAAAAGCGCCCCACCCGGACCGGGGAAAAGGCCGATTCCCATTGGGCGTTCCAGTTTTGGTCGGCCAGGGATCGCCGGTGCAGCCGAAAGGGAAGGACGGCCTGCACATCGGCCAGTTGCCGTTCCAGGTACTCCCCCCATCGCTCTTCCGGCACGTAAGCCCGCCAGCCGCTGTCGGTCTCTTCGAAGGCGTCGATAGCCAAGGGCTCCAGCAGGGCCAGCAGCGCTTCCTTTTGCGCTTCCGCCACTTCGATATCCAACTGGATGTAGGCCATGGGCTCAGCTTATTTCGGATAGATCGCTCCCGTATTGGCCTTCATGGTGTTGAGCAGCAGCGATACGACCGTCATGGGCCCCACGCCGCCCGGTACCGGCGTGATGTAGGAGGCCTTGGGCGCCACCCCCTCGAAGTCCACATCGCCGACCAGGCGATAGCCTTTCTTGCGGCTGGCATCTTCCACCCGGTTGATTCCCACGTCGATAATGACCACGCCCTCCTTGACCATCTCCCCGGTGATGAAACCGGGCCGGCCGGTGGCGGCCACGACAATGTCGGCCCGGCGCGTGTGTGCGGCCAGGTCGGCGGTGCGGCTGTGACAGAGCGTAACGGTGGCATTGCCGGGATCGGCTTTGCGCGAAAGCAGTATGCTGATGGGCGTGCCGACAATATTACTGCGCCCCACCACCACCACTTCCTTTCCGGAAGTGGGTATTTGATAGCGCCGGATCATCTCCAGGATGCCGGCGGGCGTGGCAGAGAGGTAGGCCGGCAGCCCCTGGGCCATGCGGCCTACATTGACGGGGTGAAAACCGTCCACGTCCTTGCGCGGATCAATGGCCAGGGTGATCTCCTCCTCGTTCAGGTGAGCGGGTAAGGGCAACTGCACGATGAAGCCGTCCACGCCGTCGTCTTCGTTCAGCTGCCGGACGATGCCCATGAGCTCTTCCTGACTGATGCCGGCATCTTTGCGGAGCAAGGTGGACTGGAACCCCACTTGCTCGCAGGAGCGCACCTTATTGCGCACGTAGACCTGGCTGGGCGGGTCGTCGCCCACCAGTACGGCGGCCAAGTGGGGCGGCCGGTGACCGGCCTGTGTGCGTTGCCGTACCTGTTCGGCGAGTTCTTCTTTGATCGCCTGGGCGAGTTGCTTACCGTCAATGCGTTGCATGGAAGTAAAAATAGAAAAAACAGCCAGCTTGTGGAGTAGAACCGGCCGGCCGACAAAAAGGCGATTATCTTCCCAAATCTGGCAATTCTGTACTAAATTTCTGGGGGTGTACTAATTTTGCGTACTTATCCGCGGATGGCTTTCGTTTAGAGCGCATCTGGCGGTTTACCGGAAGGCTACTACAAAAATCCCATTGCATTCATGTTCCCAAGAGCAAGTTACAGCATTCCCTTTCTGCTCTTTCTCGGGCTGTTTGGTGCCGGTCTTCTTCCCGCTCAGGACTACATCATGAACGGTTCCGACATCACCACCTGCGGCGGCACCTTTTACGACAGCGGCGGCCCCAACGGCGACTACAATGCCCTCGACAATTTCACGACGACCATTTGCAGCGACAACAGCAGCGGCACCCATATCCGCCTCACCTTCGAGCCCCGCATCGACCTGGGCTTCGGCGACCTCCTCTGCATTTTCGACGGGCCCGACACCAACGCCCCCA
>JAJDFU010000432.1 GCA_020528935.1 Saprospiraceae bacterium
CGCAACATCAGCGTGAGCGGCTTGATGAATACGCCCATGATCTCAACCGGGGTGAGGATCACCTTGATCCAGGCCGGCACCCCCGGCATCCAGAAAATGTGCTGCCAGTAGTGGGCGTTTCCACTCAGATTGGTCACCAAAAAGGCCACCAAAGCCAGCACCAGGGTCACCGAAAGGTTGCCCGTCACGTTCCCGCTGCCCGGAAATACGGGAATCTGGCCGATGAGATTCAGCCCCAGAATGAAGAAGAAGATGGACATCAGGAAAGGCAGATAGCGCTCGTATTTATTCCCGAGGAAAGGAATAGCCACCTCGTCGCGAATAAACAGGAAGATGGGTTCCATAAAGGACTGTATGCCCCGGGGCGCCTTCCCGTCGTTCTTCTGGTAGCCGCGAACCACTGCCCGGAACAAAATGAAGAGCAGGATAGCGACCAGGATCATGGTGAACACGTTCTTGGTCAGTGAGAAGTCGTAAAAGGAGGTTACGCCACCCCCCATCATTCCCGCATCGTAGGAAGTTTTCTTGTCCAGGGGGAAACACTGCCCCTCGAACATCGCAAAATGCTCGGCATTGCCCTCCGCATCGTGGGTTTCCGTCAGGCACTCCAGCTCTACCTTGCCCTCTTTGGGGAAACCGGCCTCCGCCACCCGCATGACCGCCCCGTGCTTGAGCACATAGCCGTCAATGGCATAGTGGCCGTTGCCGTGTTCGCCCAGTTCGAACTTGCTGGACATGAATACGGACCAGCCGTGCCCCGGAGCGTAGAGGATACAGGGCAACGGAAGGTAAATGTCGCCGAAAATGTGGAAGGCGTTGGCGTCGGAAATGTGGTGGAAGGCGGATTCGCCGGGATCGTATGCTTCGTGATGCGCACAGGTGCAGCCCTGGCCGTGATCGCCACCTGCGGCATGATGGTCCTCTTCCCCGTGGTGATCGGCCTCTGCTTCCTGATGCTCGTGTTGTTGCTCGCCGCCGTGGTGATCCTGCGCATAACCTGCGGCGGAAAGGCCGATGGTACAAATCAGAAGAAGCAACAACGTTCTCATTGCGTGCCGATTGAAAGTGGTTCTCCAAAATCCGCACAAATGTAGACACTTCTCCCTTTTTCGCCCAATCTTGACTTTCTTTTTTCCGGGTCCCAACAGCCGCCCCAAGCCCTTGACTCCATTGCGTTTCCCCGGTTTTAAGGCATTGTTTTACACGCGCGCGGTTCAACTGGCATTTATGCGGCTTTACAGGGTGCAGACCGAATATTCGGTGGTTTGCCTGGAGCGGTCAGGCACATAAGTAGCTGCTCATTTTTGGGATCCTGCGCGCTGCTCAGCGGTTGATCACATTTTTGAAACGGGGCCGGTGGGGGGTGACGTCGCCCAAACGCTCCTTCTTGGCCTGTTCGTAATCCGAGTAGTTGCCTTCGAAAAAGACCACCTCGGCCTCGTCTTCAAATGCCAGGATGTGGGTAGCCAGGCGGTCGATAAACCAGCGGTCGTGGGAAATGACCAGAACGCAGCCGGCGAAATCTTCCAGGGCGTCCTCCAGGGCGCGCAGGGTGTTCACGTCGATGTCGTTGGTGGGCTCGTCCAGCAAGAGTACGTTGCCGCCCTCGCGCAGCGTCATGGCCAGGTGCAGGCGGTTGCGCTCCCCGCCGGAGAGCAGGCCGATCTTTTTCTGCTGGTCGGCACCCGAGAAATTGAAGCGGCTCAGGTAGGCCCGGGCGTTAATGCTGCTGTTGCCTACTTCGATCAGATCCTGCCCGCCGCTGATGGCCTCGTACACCGTTTGTTCGCCGTTCTGCAGTTCTTCGTGGCTTTGATCCACATAGGCGATCTTGACCGTATCGCCCAGATGGATCTCCCCCTCATCGGGCTGCTCCTGCCCCATGATCATGCGAAACAAAGTGGATTTACCCACCCCGTTGGGACCAATGATGCCGACGATGGCGTTCTTGGGCACCTCGAAGTTGAGGTCATCGATGAGCAGGCGATCGCCGTATGCTTTGCTGAGGTGCTCTACATCGATGACGCGATCGCCCAGGCGAGGCCCGGCAGGAATGTAGATCTCCAGTTTGGCCTCCTTGGCCTTGGTTGCCTCGTCGGCCAGCTTTTCGTACGCATTCAGGCGGGCTTTGCCTTTGGCCTGGCGGGCTTTGGGCGCCATGCGGATCCATTCCAGCTCCCGCTCCAGGGTCTTGCGGCGCTTGCTTTCGGCTTTCTCTTCTTGTTCCAGGCGCTTGGCCTTTTGCTCCAGCCAGGAGGAGTAGTTGCCCTGCCAGGGAATGCCTTCGCCCCGGTCCAGCTCCAGGATCCAACCGGCCACATTGTCCAGAAAATAGCGATCGTGCGTCACGGCAATGACCGTGCCGGGAAAGTTTTGCAGGTACTGCTCCAGCCAGTGCACGCTTTCGGCATCCAGGTGGTTGGTGGGTTCGTCCAAGAGGAGAATATCCGGATTGCTGAGCAACAGGCGCGCCAGGGCCACGCGCCTACGTTCGCCCCCGGAAAGCACGCGGATGGGGGCGTCCTCGGGCGGGCAGCGCAGGGCTTCCATGGCCGTATGGAGGCGGTTGTCCAGTTCCCAGGCGTTGTGGTGATCCAACTGCTCCATCAGCTCGCCCTGCTTCTCGATCACCTTCATCATTTCGTCCTCGTCCATGGGCTCGGCCAGCTTCAGGTTGATGGCTTCGTATTCCTGGAGCAGGTCGACAATCGGCTGCACTCCCTCCTCCACCACTTCGCGCACCGTCTTGCTGTCGTCCAGCCCGGGCTCCTGTTCCAGATGCCCGATGCGATAGCTGCCGTCGAAGGAGATCTTGCCTTCGTAATTGGAGTCCTTGCCCGCAATGATGCGCAGCAGGGTAGACTTCCCCGCACCGTTGAGGCCCAGTACGCCGATCTTGGCACCGTAGAAAAAGCTCAGCCAGATGTTGTTGAGCACCTGCTTGCCGGGCGGAAAGGTCTTGGACACCCCTTCCATCGAAAAGATCACCTTCTTGTCTGTCATATCACGGGTACTTTTTATGCGGCTTTAAAAGCTTGTTGGGACTTCACCCTTTGGGCTGTTCTTGCCAAATTTTCTCCTGAGCTACGTTACTCT
>JAJDFU010000416.1 GCA_020528935.1 Saprospiraceae bacterium
ACTTTCCAGCACGCCGTTGCTGACAGCCATCCAGGGCTTGGGCACGGTGAGGCTAATGCCCATGCTGTCGGGTTCATCCGACAGGTGGTCTTTACAGGGCCACCACAGGCTGGCCCCTAACCCCTGGCAGGCAACGCCCACCCACGGGCGTTGGTATTTGTCCTTGGTCCATACGAAGCCGCCGTCCCAGGGCGGGAAGGGCGCCTCGCGGGGATGCCCCTGGTAATAGACCCGGAAGAAGGTGCGGCTCCCCTTGCCCAACTGCCGCGGAAACTGAACAAAAACGGCATCGTATTCCCGCTGAAAGTTCAGCAACCGGCCTTCAAACCGGATGCTGTCCAGCGCCATATTGCGGAACAGATCGATCTGCAGGCGATCGAAATCGCGGACCACCCGGAAGTAGATATCTACGTATCCGGCGATCCGCTTCTCGTCCAGCTCCACCGTCAGGCACAGATCGTAATAGGTGACATCATAGCAGGTGCGCTCCGGACGCAGGCCGCCGCGAAGGCTGTCGGCCCGGGTAAACGAGCGGTCGTCAAAAAAATCTTCCTGAGCACGGACCGGCGCCGGGCAAAGAATTGCCAGCAGCAAGCTTATGCCGATGCCGGGCAGGAGCCATTTCAAAGGTTTTCGAGGGATACTCAGCATGGGGTATTTTTTATCCAAAGCTGGCAGCAATCTTTCAAAATCGTGGAAATAGTGGTATTTTCACGATGGCTATCGATCCAATCCCTTCCCGCAACGCACAGGCTGCCCCCGGTCTGCCGTATCATCCATTCCAGAGGAGCATTATCCAGAGAGGTTACACGCAACACGCTTTCTGATTTGATCTCAGTATACACTTTCAACACCAAATTTGTGCAAAATCCGCAAGCTGTATGAAACGCACCCAACTTCTGTTCATGTTTTTCCTGCTGTTCGCCCTGCCTGCCAGTTGGGCGCAGTTTGGATCCTATTTTCCCAATGGAACCGAAATTACCGGATCAGACGGGGACACGGCCTATGTGTTTTGCCCCGGCGACGGCTCCGAGGACTTCCTTCGCTTTCGCCTGAGCAACAAGAACGCTCTGTTTGCCTACGTGATCACCACTCCCGACGGTACTATTCTCCACGTCAGCACGAAGAATTTCTTCGACTTCGAGCAGCTCCCGGAGGGCGAATACCGGGTATATGCCTTTGTCTATCTCGGGAAGATCCTGGCCGAGCCCGGCGGAAATATCTTTGACGACCCCTTGGCCTCGGTCTTTTTCGAACTCACGAACAATTTTGTTTCCGTGAGTAATATCACGCCCGACGGTGGCCAGGTCACGACCACCGATGGCGACACTTCCGTATTTGCGTGTCCGGGCGACGGCAATCCCGATCTCGTTTTTTTCGCCACTACCTCCCCCAACACCCCCTATACCTACCTGATCACCGACGAAGACAACGTCATTCTCGATTTTGCGCCTACCGGCAATTACGATTTTGAGAACAGCATGCCGGGAACCTGCCGGGTTTGGGGGCTTTCGTATGCCGGCACCCTGCTTGCCCAGGTGGGCGACACGGCCGACCAGGTGCAGCTGGCCACCGAGTGCTTTAGCTTGTCGGAGACCTTTCTGGAGGTCGTAAAAACCATTCCCGAAGGCGGGCAAGTCGCCCTGCTCAACGGCGATACCGTAGCCCGGGTCTGCGCCGGCGACGGGGTGCCCGACTTTTTCGAGTTTGCCACCACCTCCACAGCGGACACCCGCTACAGTTTCCTGCTGGCCACCGAAGACGACAACCTCTTTATCCGGCTGGCCGGCAATGCCCTGGACTTTGATGTACTTCCCGCCGGCACCTGGAAGATGTACGGGGTTTCGTGGGTAGGTAACTTCATCGCCCAAAGCGGCGACAACCTCTTCACCACCGATCTGGCAGATGGCTGCTTCGAACTGTCGGAGAACTTCGTGGAGATCCAGGTGCAGGAAATCCCGGAAAGCACCGTCAGCCTGAGCGACGGCTCGCTTTTCCAAACCTTTTGCGCCGACGACGGAAACCCCGACCTCATTCAACTCATCGACGACTACACCGGCAGCCTCTATGCGTATCTGCTTACCGACGAGAACAACAACCTTCTGGAGAGCAACTTTCTGGGCAACTTCAACCTCACCGGTCGGCCGGCCGGCACCTACCGGGCCTGGGGTGTGGGCTTCAGCGGCGCTTTCCTGGGCCAACCCGGCGACAACATAGAAACCGAACCCCTGGCCAGTGGGTGCTTCCGGCTCTCCGACAACTTTGTAGAACTCACCATCGAAGACATTGACGGCGGCACCGTATCCCTGCAGGGTGGAGGTACGGAGGCCTTCCTTTGCCCGACCGGCCCGCAGCCCAAAGTGTTGAACTTCGACAGCAGCGGCGCTACCGGCACGGATTTTGCCTACCTGGTGACCAATGCAGACAGCCTGATCGTGGAGGTTCTGCCCACAGCCGATTCCCTGGATTTCGACGGCCTCTTTCCGGGTACCTACCAGGTATACGGCCTGGGTTATACAGGCAATCTGCTGGCCACCTTCGGCATTCCCATTACCGAGCCGCTCTCGGATCAATGCTTCGGCCTGTCGTCCAACACCATACAGGTCTTTCTGCAGGAACCCGAAGGCGGTAGCATCGCGACCACAACTGGAGAGACCGAAGTGCTCATTTGTCCGGGCGATACCCTGCCCGACTTCGTGGACTACGCTCTCAGCGGGGATTCCGCCGGGGCCACGGCCTTCCTGATCACCGATACCACCAATCGCATTCTGGAGGTCACCGACTCCACGGCCTTCGACTTCAACAACGCCCCCGTGGGCTATTGCCGCATCTGGGGGCTTACCTATACCGGCAACCTGTTGGCCGCTCCCGGCCAGAATGCCGGCACCACCATGCTCTCGGATGATTGCTTCGACCTGTCGGACAACTTCATTACCGTTGCCCGCTTCCAGCCCGACGGCGGCACCGTGGCCACGGCTGACGGAGATACGACATTCTCCTTTTGTCCGGCCCTGGGCAATACGAATTTCATTCGCCTGAGCAATACCAGCAGCACGCCCACACCCTATGCCTACCTGGTAACCGACACCAACAACGTGGTGCTGGCCACCACCCAGGCCGATTCGTTCGACCTGAAGGCCATCATGGTATCGCCCCTGCGCATCTGGGGACTGAGCTATACCGGCACCTTCAATCCCAATATAGGCGCCCAGGCCGACACCAGCCTCTTCTCCGACGACTGCTTCGACCTGTCCGACAATTTCATCGCAGTGGAAGAAGCCGATCCCTTTGCCGGGAATGTAAGCCTGGTGGGTGGCGATACGTCCATCGCCATCTGTGTGGGCGACGGCCTGCCCGATGAACTGGTGTTCGAAAACGACGGCAACCCGGAAATCAATTACGCTTACCTCATCACCGATGAACTAGGCAACATCCTGGCCACCACCACGTCCGACCGCTTCGACTTCGAAGGGACCGACGGAGGCATCTGCCTGGTGTACGGCCTCTCCTATGCCGGCAACCTCACGGCCAGCCCCGGCCAGAACGTCCTGCAGGACACCCTGGCCGACGATTGCTTCGACCTGTCGGACAACCGCATCGAGGTGATACGAAGCGGCGTGGACGGTGGGCAGATCGCTACCGACCTCGGCGATGAGGTGGTGTACATTTGCCCGGGCGACGGCGTGCCCGACTTCCTGAGCTTCACCAACAACAGCTCCGAGCCCGGCGCCAACTACCTCTACATGATCGCTACCGACGACAACGTGCTGCTGGGTACCATCCTGCCCACCGACTCGCTGAATTTTGAGAACCTCGGGCAGATCCGGCGCGTCTACGGCATCTCGTACACCGGAAACTTCCTCGGCACAGCCGGCGATGTGATCGGCGTGGATTCGCTGTCGGACGCCTGCTACGACCTGTCTACCAATTTCATTACCGTGATCAGCGATGCACCGGAAGGCGGTACCATCGCTACCGAAAACGGGCAGGATGCGGTCATCGACCTTTGCCTGGGCGGTTCCGAAGCCGTGCTCAGTATGACCAACACCTCCGGCAGCCTGGCGGGCTATGTATATGTGATTACCGACACCCTGGGCAACATCCTGGCCGTCAGCGACGACGACAAGCTGGACTTCAACCCCCTGGACGGAGATCAGTTCCTCATCTACGGCATTTCCTATACCGGTGATATTACGGAGCTGGTCGGAAAGAACATCCAGGCAGACGACCTGGCCAGCAGCTGCTTCGAGCTTTCGGGGAATTTCATCGTCGTCAACATCCAGGATACGCTGGACGGCGGCACCCTCACCAACGGCAACGACGGTGCGGACCCCGTGTACAGCTGCCCCGGCGACGGCGTACCGGACATCGTCATCGTGGAGGTCAACACCACGACCCCGGACGATAATTACCGGGTCGTGATCACCGACGAAAACGATATCGTGGTGTTCCCCAACCTGGTCAACCCCATCATCGATTTCGACGATGCCAATCCCGGCATCTATCGCATCTGGGGGCTGGCATATACCGGCACGCTGAACATCAGCACCGGCACCGACCTGCAAAACGATCAGCTTTCCGACAGCTGCACCGTCCTGTCCGGCAACTTCATTACCGTCATCAACCAGCTTCCGGACGGCGGCTCGGTAACCCTGTCGGATTCGATCACTACCGATACGACCATTGTCGTGGCTGACGGCCAGGCCGACAACCTCACCTTTATCAACAATTCCACCACCCAGCAGCGGTATCGCTACATCGTAACCGGTCCGAATGACGACATACAGTTCATCATCCCACTCGGGAATGCCAGTTTCGACTTCGAGAATACCGCGGAAGGCGAAAACAAGATATACGGACTGAGCTATACCGGCAACATCATCGCCGGGCTGGGGGATACGATCACCCAGGTCGACCTGTCGGATGAGTGCTTCGACCTCAGCGACAACTTCATACGCGTGGTGAAAACGCTGACCCCCGGACAGCTTGCCCGGGCAACTGCCGGATCGACAGAAGAAGAGGTACAACCGGTTGTGGTTGCCCCAGCTACTGCGAAGGGAGCCCTGCGGCTGGCCCCCAATCCGGCTACCGATCTGCTGAATGTGAACCTGCAGGTGGCGCCGCGGGTGGCGGAGGCCAGCGCACAGCTGGCGATCTTCAATGCGGCCGGCCAGCTGGTCAAGCGGCAAAACCTGGCGCTGACCAGCGGCGAGAACCAGTTTAGCCTGGAGGTGTATGACCTGCAGCCCGGCCTGTATGTGCTGCTCGTGCAACACGGTGGAGACCGTTACATCTCGCGCTTCCTGAAAAACTAGCGCGAGCCGGATTATAGCGTTTAGACAATAAAAGTCGCATACCGCTTTCGCATGGGTTCGATCCCATATGAAAGCGGTATTTTTTTATACCGACAACGAAGGGGGTGAGGACTCCAAACCACTTCGAGTCGAGTATATACGCATGTATACAGGTTTGGGCGTGCCCAAACTCTGTTTCATAGGGGTATTTGCCTCCACCCGGATCATGCATGAAATTGCGCAACTATACTGACCGGTGCGGTTTGGGAGTATCCCAAACCACATCGCGTCATGTATAAAATGCTCTCCCATTTAATAATGTGTTGGTGTTCAAAGGCTAATGACCGGTCTGACCCGGACCATTGTAAAATGTTGCCATACGGACGAAGAAATGGTTGGAGAACCCTTTCGTACCCTGTCCTGACATCCGTAGGATCGTCATGGATCAGCCTTCCCCATTGCGCAGGCTTTGGGGCAGTGAAAACGCCCAAACCACTTCCCAACGGGTATATCCCACATTGGGGTGCATATCAAATACACAACAACAATCAATAATCCGGACAACTCCATAAAAAAAGCATCCGCCGGAAGTCGGCGGATGCTTTTTTTTCGCTGGAACGAAGTGCTTACCGGTTGGTCGTGCGCTCTTTGATGCGCGCTTTTTTGCCTACCAGGTTGCGCAGGTAGTACAGGCGTGCGCGACGCACTTTTCCGCGTTTGAGCAGCTTGATTTCCACAATGTTGGGCGAGGTAAAGGGAAAGATGCGTTCCACGCCTATTCCGTTGGACACTTTGCGAACGGTAAAGGTGCGCGAGCCGCCTTCGCCTTTAATCTGAATGACGTTGCCGCGAAAGGCCTGGATGCGCTCCTTATCCCCTTCCACGATCTTATAGCTGACTTCGATATTGTCTCCCGGCTTAAATGCAGGGAAGTCCCGCTGTTCCGAGAGTTGTTCGTGTACGTATTTGATCGCATCCATTGGTCTGTCGTTTGAAAAGGGTTACACCTAACTTTAGCGGTGCAAAGGTAAGCATTTTTCAACTAAAAAATCGCAAGGGCGCGCACCAAAAAAAGTTGCCGGCATTAGCGAACGACGGTAGCCGATCCCTTGAAGGAATAGGGACGCCCCCGGGGGCCGGTAAAGCGCACGACCACCAGATAGGAATCGTTGGGGGCTTCTTGCCCCGTGTTGCGGTAGCGGCCGTTCCATCCCTGGTTGGGGTCGGAGGTTTCAAAGACCAACTGCCCCCAGCGGTTCCAGATGGTCATACTGAAGTCGGAGATTCCCGGTAAAACGCCTTTGCCGAAGTACGTATCATTGAGGCCGTCTCCGTTGGGTGTAAAGGCATTGGGCAGAAAATAGCGCACTTCCGGGCGCACATCCACGCGCTGGATCAGCGTATCCAGGCATCCGCTGGGGTGGGTGACCACCTGCATGACATCGTAAAATCCGGTATCCGGAAAGGTGAACACCGGGTTTTGAGCCCGGCTTTGATCCGTTCCGGTCCCAAAGTCCCAAAACCAGGCAAAGGCCCCTTCCGACTGATCGAAGAACGAAACGGTGGGCTCAATATTGGTGGGATCGTCCGGCGAAAAGGAAAAGCCGGCATCCGGCGAGGGCCGCACCTCGACAAAGGTGTTGAACACGGTGTCTATGCGGCATCCGGTAGGGGATACGACTTCCAGCGCAACGGGATAAATGCCCGGTTCGGTGTAGATGTGTACGGGATTCAGGGAGGTGTCTTGCCCGCCGTCGCCAAAGTCCCAGTTGGTGACATAGCGCTCGTCCACGGGCTCGGATATGTTTTCGAAGAACACTTCAGCGGGTTCGCACAGCCGGTACGAGCCGGGGCCGAGCAGCAGCTGTTCCGGCACCGGGAAATAGGGCACCTGATCCGTAATGGTATCGCGGCAGGCATTGATGTCGGTCACTGCCAGGGCAACATGCTGCAGGTTGGGGCGGAGGTAATTGTGTTCGGGGTTTTGATCGGTGCTGGAGTTGCCGTCGCCGAAGTCCCAATTCCAGTCGGTTATGGTATCGCTACCGGAAAAGGACAGATCGGTAAAGCGCACCGGTCCCGGATCGCAGGAGTCGAATTCAAATACAAATTCGGCCCGGATCTCGGGGAAAATATTGACGGTGATCTCCGCCGTATCGCCGCAATCGGTTTCGCGGTTGAGGATCAGCCGGCCCGTGTATTGCCCGATGCCTGGAAAGGTGATCTCAGGGCTCCATTCCTCCGACACCACGTCTTCCCCGTTGATGTCGAATTCCCATTCTACGAAATCGATAAAGCGCTCTTCCACGCTTTGGTTGAGAAAGCGCACCGTGCTGTCGCCACAGGAATTGATCAGATAGTTCTGCGGGCCCAGCAAGGCATCGGAATTGACCTGCGCCAATACGGTGGGGTCGCAGGACGCCACGTTGAACTGAAAATCCCGGAATACCTTGCCGATGAGTTGCCCGTCGCGATATTCCTCCACGCATACGCCCACCACGAATTGCCCAATGATGTTGGGCGTACCCGAGATCAAACCGGTATTTTGGTCGATGGTCACCACGGGATCACCCAGCATGGGCTGCTGGGCAGAAAAGACGCCCTGGTTGTAGACTACCGGCCCGTAGGGCGGCGGGCAGGGCGGCGTGGGGATGGCGCCCTCGCAGGTAAAGACGGTGGGCTCCATAGTCACCGGCCCGCCGCCGTCGAGAGGGGCGCAAAAAGAATACACCAGCGAGTCGCCGTCGGGGTCCACCGCGCCGTGATCGTACTCTAAAGGCTGGCCCTCGCACACCACAGTAGGTGGAAAATCCTTGAACGCGGGACTGTTGTTGCACTCCGCCTGGGCCAGTGGGTTGATCTCCACCCGCCAGGTGGCCCCCAACTCGCTGGGAGTGCTGAGGTTATTGATGGTGATGTTGCGACAGCAGCGCTGATAGACTACGTGATAAGACACGTTGCCCGGCGGCAGCGAAATGCCGTAATCGCTCAGCCGGAACCGGTAAACGGCCTCCAGAACCCGAACGGAGGGGGGGATCAGGCAGGGGTAATCGGGGTTCACTACCGTATCGATAGCCGGATTCTGTACGTTCAGCGCGGCATAGGGCCGGCTGGAGGATTCCGCATTACACCCATTGCCGTTACAACGGTAAATGGCGATGGAAGCGGGATCGTCGAAGAAGTCGGCGCAATTCAGACACAGGTCGTCCCGGTACAGGCGGAGGGTGAATTCATAATCTCCGCCGCCCAGACAGCGGTAAGTCATTTCACCCCCAACGATATGGCCCGCTCGAACAGGGAGGCACAACAGGATGAAAAACAGGCCCAAAATGAGGGGTAAAAATTGCTTCATTCGCTTCATAGCCTTTGGGGGGTTATCGCACCATCATAAATTGCCCTTTTTGCTGAACCGGGCCTTGCCGGGGCACCTCGTAAGTCACCAGATAGACGTAAACGCCGCCCGGCAGCAGAGGACCGTCGTTGTCGAGCCGCCCATTCCAGCCCCGACCGGGGTCCTCCGAATAGAAGACCTGCTCGCCCCATCGGTTCCAGATAGACAGGCTGAAGTTCCGGGCCAGTTCCATCCGGCCCACACCCTCATACGTATCGTTGAGGCCGTCTTCATTTGGTGTAAAGGCATTCGGCATAAAATACGTCACCCGGGGCAGTACGTCAACCCGCTGCACGGTCGTATCCGCACATCCGCTACTGTGCGACACAATAAGCTGCACCGCATACGCTCCGGTATCCGGAAAAACGAAGGACGGATTGCGCAAACTGGAAGCTCCCGCATCGCCGAATTGCCAGCTCCAGACTTCGGCATCCGTCGATCGGTCGGTAAACTGAACGACGGGATCGAAGTTGTCGGGGCGTTCCGGGCTAAAGGAAAACCCGGCAGTGGGGGTGAGGCCGATGTCGGCAAAGTCTACCAGCACCGAATCCCAGCGGCAGCCGCTGGGCGAGCGGATGCTCAGGCCCACGTCAAACAGGCCGGCCGTGCTGTAGGCGTGATCGGGTGCCTGGCCTACGGCGGTGGTGCCATCGCCGAAGTCCCAGCGTATGTCGTAGGTATCGTCGATCGGAGCGGCCAGCACCGGAAAGCTTACCTCCACCGGAGCACAGCCGGTCACCCTGGGTACGGCGGCCAGGGGATCGTCCGGAATGGGGAAATAGGTCACCGTGCCGGTCTGGCTGTCGGAGCAACCGTTGACATCGGTGGCGGTAAAGCCCACCGTATATTCGCCGGCCTGGGCGTAGCTGTGTGAAGCATCGGGCGTACCCGCGCCCTGGCCGTCGCCGAAGGACCAGCTGTAGCTCAGCCCACCGGAAGGCGCGCTCACGGTGCTCTCAAACTCGACGGGCTCGGCGCGGCAGGTGTCCTGCCGGATGGTGATGTCGGCATCCACTTCCGGAAAGATATTGAACAGCAGCCGGGCCGTATCGCGGCATTCGTCCAGTTGGGAAGCGGGATTGACGATCAGCAGGCCCGGATACTGGCCGATACCCGGAAAGGTATAGTTCAGGTCGCGCGTGGTTTCTACCGCTATCGTACCGCCCAGGTCCAGTTCCCAGCGGAATTCCTCCAGGAAATCCTCCCGCTCACTCTCATTGATGACCTGCAATTCGGGATCGCCGCAGGAATTGACGACCAGCTCGCCGTTGGGTCCGACCTCGTCGGCGGCAATGTCGGCAATCACGCCGTCCTGGCAGGTAACCACATTGAACTGGATCTCGCGGCGCACCGTGCTGAGCAGCACGCCATTGCGATATTCCTCCACACAGACGGACATGACGAACTGCCCCTGTATGTCCGGCATGGCAGTCAGCAGGCCGGTGGCGGGGTCGATGGCCACATTGGCCATGGGCCCCATGGGCTGCTGGGCCGAATAGGGAGGGTTTAAAAAATCCACCGAACTGTAGGGCGGCGGCGCATCGGGATCGGGATGAATACCGTTGAGGCTGTTGGCCTGCGTAGCATTCGGGCCCCCGCCCACGAGCGGATCGCAGAGGAAATACACCAGGGAGTCCCCGTCGGGATCGGTAGCCGAATGATCAAAGGTGAAGGGCTTATCGGCACAAATGACCACGGGAGGAAACTGATTAAACTCCGGAGAACTGTTGCAGACAGCCTGTGCAGCCGGCGTGATCTGTCCCACGTAGGTGGCCCCGGTGATGCCGGGGTCCAGGATATTGCTTATGGTGTTGTTGCGGCAACAGCGCTGATACACCACGGAAATGGTATCGCTGGTGATGGGCAGGGTTTGGGTAAAGACGTACAGCCCCTCCTCTACGCAGATGTTGTCCGGAATTTCCACGCAGGGGTTGTTGAAGTTGAGATCAATGGACGTCACCGTAGGCTCGGGCAATCCCAGGCCAAACTGACTGCCCAGCAGAAAATCCGTGCCGCTGAAGAAACTTATCGTGGCAGTAGGCAGGGAGGGCTGGGAGTCGAAGCCCGTCTGTCCGTCGCGGCAGTCCCGGTAAATGCGCATGAAAAAACGGTAGGTGGCACTGTCCATGGTGGCGTTCAGGCCCAGGCACTCATAGGTAATGGTGCCGCCAATGATGTGCTCGGCCCCGGCACGCCATGGCAAAAGGAGCATGAGCACACCGGCTATCCACCATGCCGATCGGTTGTAGTACTTCGATAATGTTTCTGTGAAGTTCCGAAAAGCCATCTTCAATGTCCTGCGGTTATTGCGCTTGTTCAGTTCGCGGGTGCGCGGTGCCTGGACTCGGCAGGTGAAAGCGCCGGTACATTCTGTCTGCAGCCTCTGCCGGCTCGAAAGCGTGCGCGACACCTGCCATTCTTCGCCCCAGTATAACGCAAAAAGCCGCGCAAAATTAGATTTTGACCGCCGTTTCCGACAAATTCTTGTCCGCTTGCCGGCATGCAAATACCGTCTGCTGCACCAACCGGACCGATGAGCAGCCTCCGCCTTTCGAAGAACCCGGTTCCGGCCCTTTCGGTTTGATGATCGTACGGATCGTTCGGAAAAGTGCTCCAGCAGACAAAAGGATAGTCCGGGCAAGGCAATCCTTCGGGCCTTTTTGGCATTATTCGCAAACAATAGGGAACTTTGTCCGCGAGAAGCGCGTAAACCGGCGAGGCAGTTTTCCCGGAGGTAACCAGCCCGACGGGCAAGCGATAAGCCGCAAGCAGCTGTGCGCTGCACGCCAAAAGGGAGGACGATCCCCTGAACGAAGTGAATATGCAGGTCTCCAGATACGAAAGCCCCACTTTTTCCTTACCCGATGCAGAGGTCGGCCGGATCGGCACCTTGCTCCACGACGACGGGCTGGTTTTGCTGCCCACTGAAGCGTGCTGGAGTATCACCTGCATGCTGTGCAGTCCGGTAGCCACACAACGCCTGTACAGGCTCCGGCGCGAATTTCGCATGCCCTTCGCTGCGGAAGTGCTGGTCAGCGACCTCGATATGCTTCGAAGTTTTGTGCCGCAGCTGCACCCCCGCCTGGAGACGCTGCTTGCCTATCACCGGCGCCCGCTTTCCATCTACATCGAACGGCACACAGGTGTCCCGCCCATCCTCCAGGACGACCAGGGCCGGGCCATCTTTCGCATAGCGCCCGATCCGTTGTGCAGGCAGCTCATCGAAAGCTTGAATACCCCGCTGGCCACTGTTTTTGCCACGCTGGATCCGGCCAAGGCGCCCCTTGAATTCGGATCCATCAGTTCGAGCATACTCGAACGCATGGATAGCGTTATCGGCCTGGAACGGGCGCAAGAGCTCCAGGGAATACCCGTACTCATTCGACTCGACGAGCAGGAGAAGGAATTCATCTTCCTGAGAGAGTAGAAGCCATCTCCAAAGTGCTGAAGGAGTGTTTCCGTGTGCAATCAACCACTCCAACCCAAACGCCCACTGCAAAACCTTCGGTTTTGAACTTGCCGGTTGTCCGAATACCGACGAGCTCGTCTGCCAGACGGCCGGGAATGCCAACCGGAAAAGGTCATTTTATCCTTGGAATGGTATAAAAAACCGGTATCAGGCATCAACGGATTACTAACGCATCTTGCGCAATGCAAGCACTGGCCGGAAGCCAATGGGCAATGTTGAATGCTCAATGCGGAATGCTGTCAACTAACAGTTGAGGGCCCCTCCTCCTGAATCATTGGGCCGATACATCCCGGGTGTCGCACCGGTGAACAATCCGGATGAATTCCACTCAGTTGCCGTATTGGGAGATGGGTTTGGGGTGGCGAATGGCTTTCAAGGCTTCCTGAACAAAGGGATCTTTCTGGTGAAGCACGGCAAAGTATCCCTCTTCCCCGAAGGCCTGCCTGCCCAGGCGCGCCTTGAGATGCAGCATCAGCTCGTCGCGATAGGAGGCCAGTTCATTAGCCGAAACAGCGAGTTTCTCCCGGGATTCTGCAAACTCCAGAAAGGCATTGAACAGCTCCTCCGAGGGTTGGTACTGCTCCAGAAAACCGGAAAGGGAGTAGGCTTCCCAGGGATGGTCGCGCTCCGGATCATTGGCGTAGCGAAAAACAAATGCGGGAATGAGCTGGCGCAGCTGATAATACGATTCGGCCATCAGGCTGGTGTCCAGCTCCACGTAAATGTCGGGCTTAATGCCTCCGCCTCCGTACACGATGCGGCCTTCGTCGGTATAGTAGCGGGTAGAATCATCGATGGGGACGAGGTCGGCGGAACTGAGCTCGCCGGACTCCAGGCGCTCCTGCAGGTCGTGCTCGTAGGCTTCGGGATCCTTGTAGGGCTTCTGGATAGACCGCCCGGAGGGCGTGTAGTAGCGGGCAACGGTAAGGCGCAGGGCCGATCCATCGCGCAAGGTGTACTGCTCCTGCACCAGGCCTTTGCCGAAGGAACGGCGCCCCACGATGAGCCCGCGATCGTGATCCTGCACGGCACCGGCCAGGATCTCGCTGGCCGAAGCGGATCCCTCATCGATGAGCACAGTGATCTGACCCAGCGGAAAAAAGGAGCGGCCGTTGGACTTGTACTCGTTGCGGTGAACCGAACGGCCTTCGGTATAGACCAGCAACTGGCCTCGCTCGCTGAAGAGCTGACCCAGAATGCGGGTGGCCTGCTGAAGGAAGCCGCCCGGATTGTGGCGCAGGTCAATGACCAGATTCTTCATGCCCTCGTGCTCCACCATATTTTCCAGGGATTGCATGAACTCCTCGTAGGTGGTCGCACTGAAGCGGTTGAGCTTGATGTATCCGGTCTCTTTGTCCAGCATATAGGCCACATCCACGCTGTGGATGGGGATCTTGTCCCGCCTTATAGTGAAAAAGCGGATCTTGTCTTCCTGTCCGCGCAAGATGCCCACGCGCACCTCCGTGTCCTTGTCGCCGCGCAGCAGTTCGATAACGCCCCGGTTGGTGATGCCCACGCCGGCTATGGTAGAATCCTCCACCTGTACGATGCGATCGCCGGCCAGGATCCCCGCTTCTTCGGAGGGGCCTCCGTGCAGCGGTGCCACGACCACCACCGTATCTTCCAGGATCATGAACTCCACGCCTATGCCCTCAAACTTGCCATCCAGTTGCTCGTTGATGCTCTGCAGTTCTTCAGCCGGAATGTAGTTGGAATGGGGATCCAACTGTTCCAGCACACGCTCGATCGCCTCGTCGATGAGTTCTTCCCGGTCCACCTCATCCACGTATTTGGCCTCGATGTACCGGAGCAGCTCTTCGAGTTTGCTTTGATCTTTCAGGGACACCGGTGCCTGGCTGCCCGCTTCCACCACCATGGCGGGAAGGAGGGAATCCATGCGCATACCCAGCAAAATTCCCACTACCAATACCAGGGAGAACAGAAAGGGCAGCCAGATGCGCCATCCGGAAGGCTTGTTGCCTCCCCGGTCTTGTAAATCCATACTCATAATATCCGCTTTGGAGGGCGTTCCTCGTGTTGTAAGGGGCGATTTTCCGCTGGATACCGGTATGAAAACCGGAACCAAAACTCGAGGGATATACAATATTTTGCCCCAAAATGTTCGCTGCAACCGGGGCGAAGCAAGGCTGCCCGGCCCATTTGATTCAACTGGATAGAACTCGCCCGGGCCCACCGCAATTTTTCCCCGACGAATAAGACCGCCCTTGTCAAATTGGCAAAAACTTCCGTTGCTCGTTTAGTACAGGTCTATTATATTGGAAAAAGAGCATTTTTTCTTTATCAAATCGATTTTTCCATTGCCTCCTATCCCCCTCTTCTATGAGTAAGCATTCCGAACTCGACGCGCTGGACCTGAAGATCTTATCGATGCTCATGCAAAATGCCAAGCGCCCTTACACGGACATTGCCAAGGAACTCTTCGTTTCCGGAGGCACCATTCACGTGCGCATGAAAAAGATGGAAGAGGCCGGTATCGTGCAGGGGCAGCACCTGGTGATCGACCCTGCAAAGCTGGGCTACGACATCTGTGCCTTTCTGGGGATTTACCTGGATAAAAGCTCGCTGTACGATCAGGTAGCCCGGGATCTGAGCAACATCCCCGAGATCGTGGATGCGCACTACACCACCGGTCTGTACAACATTTTTGCCAAGATCATTTGCCGGGACACCACGCACCTGAGGCAGGTACTGCACGACAAGATCCAAAACATACCGGGTATCCAGCGCACCGAGACCTTCATTTCCCTGGAGGAAAGCATTAACAGGCCCCTGGCGATACTGAATCAGCGGCCGGATGCGCCCGAAAAGACGTAGCCCGAATTATTCATTGGATGTGCCCGCAAATACCGGCGAAGAACAGCACGAGCTTTCGATCGTCAATCCTCAATGCCCGGATGCCCCCGGCCCGTGGCCAGTTTTGCGCCGCCCATAGGGCGAAGGATTCCGCAAATTTTTCGGCTTAGGCGCCCAGGTAATTTTTCAGCAGCTTGCTGCGGTTGGCCGAGCGAAGCTTATTGATGGCTTTGTCCTTGATCTGGCGAACGCGCTCGCGGGTGAGGCCGAATTTCTCGCCGATATCCTCCAGCGACATGGGATGCTCCACGCCTATGCCGTAATAGAGTTTGATCACGTCGCACTGGCGGTCGGTGAGGGTACTGAGCGAGCGCTCGATCTCGCGGCGAAGGGATTCGTTGTAATCGAGTTTTTTGTCGGTATCGGGCGTGCTGGTATTCTCCAGTACGTCCAGCAGGGAATTGTCCTCCCCTTCAACAAAAGGCGCGTCCATAGAAACGTGGCGGGCGGCCACGCCCAGCGTGGTCTCCACTTCTTCCGTAGCGATCTCCAGGTTTTCGGCCAGTTCGTCGGCGGAGGGCTCGCGTTCGTATTCTTGTTCCAGTTCGGAAAAGGCCTTATTGATCTTGTTGAGCGACCCCACCTTGTTGAGGGGCAGGCGCACGATGCGGCTCTGTTCGGCCAGGGCCTGCAGGATGGACTGGCGAATCCACCAAACGGCATAGGAAATAAACTTGAATCCGCGGGTTTCGTCGAAACGCTGAGCGGCCTTGATCAGGCCGAGATTACCTTCATTGATCAGATCGCTGAGGGAAAGCCCCTGGTTCTGGTATTGCTTGGCCACCGAAACGACAAAGCGCAGATTGGCTTTGGTAAGTTTCTCGAGGGCAGCCTGATCGCCTTGCTTGATGCGTTTGGCAAGCTCTACCTCTTCTTCCGGCGTCAGCAGGTCCACTTTGCCGATTTCCTGCAGGTACTTTTCCAGGGATTGGCTCTCCCGATTCGTTATGGATTTGGTAATCTTCAGCTGTCTCATGTACTAGTTCGTTTTTTAGAAGTGAACACAAGGTATTTGCCGACCCCGGCTACGGGTAGAGGCCGTTCGGCATCTGAACCGATTAAAATCTCTCTCGAAAATTGCTACTGTAGTGTACTCGCAGAATGGACTCAAGTTTCGCTGATTTGGCTTTCCGCATGTTACAGCCTACAAAAGTAGACCCTTTTACGCACCTTGTCAAGCCTTTCGCCTGAATTGCCGGAACGCACAGCTGCAACCGCTCCCCGTCTATTTGGAATTTTGAATTTTTTATTCTTTATTGCCCCACTACACACCGGCGCTTCGTTTGGTTCAGCGCTAAGAACGTTCTTATGCAGCGGGTAAAACTAAATCTGGAATTCCTCTTTCGGGCCTCGCCGGCTATTCTCTACAAATTCTTTACCACACCGGATTGTCTCATCCGCTGGTTTTGTGACGAAGTGGATATCCAAGGTAACACCTTTACCTTCTTCTGGAGCGGCTACGACGAAGTGGCTGAACTGGTGGAATCCACTGAGAATGAACGCTTGAAGTTCCAATGGGAAAATGCCGACAACGACGAAGAGTTCTTGGAATTCCGCATTTCCACCTCGCCGGTAACCGGAGAAACCATTCTGGAGATCACGGATTTTTGCGACGAGGACGAGGTCGAGGACCAGAGGCAACTGTGGGAAAACCAGATCCACCAGCTTCAGAAAGAAACCGGTGGATAGGTAGGAGTAGGCGAACGCATGCCGTCTCGTTCAGGAGCCGTATTGCACCCCTCCTATGATCATCATTATGGCTCCGGCCACAAAGGCCAGCCATCCGAGTACGCCGATGGGCCAGAAAAGCCAGCTGAAAACGATACCCACCACCAGGCCGATGCCGGCGATGACCACGCCTATGCGAAAGAGATTGTTCTGCATGATGTTTTCGCCCAATGCGATGCCTCGTTTTTCCAGCTTTTTCTCCAGGCGGTCCCACCGCTTCTGCCAGCGCTGCATGCGCCGTTCCATGCGTTTTTGCCGGCGCTCGGCCCGCCTTTGCTCGCGCGCCTGCTTGCGCAGCATTTTCTTCTCGGCTTTGCTCACATGCTCTACCCGGTCCAGGGTAGAAATAGGTGCCGCCGCTTGTGCCGGCTGCAGCAGGATGCCCAGAGCCAGGATGCCTGCGATCATCAGTAGGTTTTTCAAAAGCATTTCGGTGGTTTTAGTGGATGTAATCGAACAGAAAGGTATCAATTCGATGGTAAATGCGGAAGCGATGAAAGTCTCGAATTGCCCTTCTTCCTGTATTTTGCGCTCACCGGGCGGATGATGTAAAGGATTGAAACACATGCAAGCGTATTTATTTGGATTGCCGCTGGACGAAGCGATCTTTCATCCGGAAGACGCTGATTTCCCTTTGCCGCTAGGGCCTTCCGGCCTCCTTCGCATGCTGGAAGGCGCTCTGGGACTGGCCCTGCCCGCAGAGAACCGGGAGCACCTCCGCCTGGGGGCGTTTCGGGAAGCCCTGGACCATGTGTTGGCCGGCGAGCCGGCGGTCTTTTTTGCAGCTTCCTTCAAAGTCGACCCCCTCGGCACGGCTGCCGAGCTCCTCGCGCGCCGGGACGAATTGCTGGCCGCAGGCTGGGATTTCCAGCACCGGAAAAATACGCCGGAACGACTGGCCGTTCTGGCCCGGGCGGAGCCCGCCTACCGGCAGATCCTGGCCCGGCTGCCCAAACCGGCCTACGGCGAAGCCGATCGCCTTCACCGCATAAGAAC
>JAJDFU010000095.1 GCA_020528935.1 Saprospiraceae bacterium
CAGACATGATCTTCGATTTGCCCAGGGATGAGAGCCCCATCATCAAACTGATCGGCGTGGGCGGCGGCGGCAGCAATGCCGTTACGCACATGTATCGGCAGGGCATAGTAGGGGTAGATTTCGCCATTTGCAATACGGATGGGCAGGCCATGGAGCAGAGCCCGGTACCCACGCGCATCCAGCTGGGCCCCAACCTCACGGAGGGCCGCGGTGCGGGCTCCAAACCCAATGTGGGCAAGCTGGCCTGTGAGGAATCCATAGAGGAAGTACGCAAGTATATGGAGAACAACTGCAAGATGATGTTCATCACGGCCGGCATGGGGGGCGGCACGGGTACCGGAGCTGCACCCATCATCGCCAAGGCCGCCCAGGAGATGGATATTCTCACTGTGGGCATCGTCACCCTGCCGTTCTCTTTTGAGGGAAAACGCCGGTTGCGCCAGGCCATGGACGGACTCAACGAACTCAAGAAAAACGTGGATACGCTGATCGTGATCTCCAACGATAAGCTGCGGCAGATCCACGGCAATCTTTCCCTTTCGGATGCCTTTGCCCAGGCAGACACTGTGCTCACTACGGCAGCCAAAGGCATTGCTGAGATCATCACCGTGCCCGGTTACGTCAACGTGGACTTTGAGGACGTCAATACCGTCATGCGGGAGAGCGGGGTGGCCATCATGGGCACCGCCACCGTCGAGGGCGACGATCGGGCCAAGCGCGCGGTAGACGAAGCCCTGCACTCGCCCCTGCTGGAGGACAACGACATTCGCGGCGCCCAGCACATCCTGCTCAATATCAGCTCGGGCACCCGGGAGGTGACCATGGACGAGATCTTTGAGATCACCGAGTTTGTACAGGAAGAGGCCGGGCACGGCACCGACCTCATCTGGGGCAACTGCTTCGACGAGAACCTGGGCGATGCGATCAGCGTAACCGTGATCGCCACGGGCTTTGAAAAAAGCCGGAACAGCATCCTCCGCCCGGAAGAGAACCGGATCGTGGTGTCGCTGGATGAAGAGGAACGGCAGCCCGCCAAGCCCAAAGGTCCCGGACTGTCGGATATCGGCTTCCAGCAGAAGGAAGAGGCCGGGCAGACCTTCGAGTTTGAGGACATTCAGCCGCGAAAGTCGGTGCGGTCGGCCGATGCCGAGGAACCCTGGACGAACGAGGAGAAGAACGCTATAGAGGAGGCCAAACGCCGCCGCTACGAAGAAGAGCAACGCCGCAAGCAGCACCTGCAGAACAACGGCAAGCTCAAGCTCAACAACCCCAAAACGATCAACGAACTGGAAAGCGAGCCGGCTTACCTGCGCCGCGGCGTCAACCTGGACGCCCTGCCCGATGCCGAGGAGCCCTCGCTCTCCAAATGGACAATTTCCGATGAGGAGGAACCCACCCTGGAAGAAGGTGGAAATTCCTTCTTGCACGATAATGTGGATTGATTCCTGGTGTCTGTAACCAGGCATTAGGTTGGTTGAGTCGGTAACTGGGATGGGGTTTGGTCCGCTGTGATTAAACCCCTATCCTTTTTTGCCTTCCAACAGGTAGTGCATCAGCAAAACGGCTTGAATGCACATTAACAAAGCTTTAACCCGAAAATTCACCGAATTTATCACTTCTAGGCTGCACAATTTCAAGACTCTGAAAATCAAACTTTTACGAATAATTCAGTCCCATTCTTTCGGCAACTATCCTACCCGCGTTCGGGTATACAGCCAGTTGCAAGGGTCAGGGCAATACGGACGATCCTTCGGATATCAGCATCGAAGATGCTTGTATAAGTGTTTGAAAATGAGCCTGTTTTAAGCCATTTGTCGTCGTTATTTACGGGTTTCCCTGAATAATTCGGGGTAATTCCTTGTTTACAACAAGAAGGGAAAAATCACAGTTAAATAGATTAAAGAAGCAAGTCGTATTCCCATAACACATCCAAGACCATGAATAGCCGAAAGATTAAACTCGCACTCAGCGTGAGCCTGTTGAACGACTCTTCGGGCAATGCGCTGCTGGCCGCCCAAGACCTGATGGCCAGCTTCAAAGACGAGGTGGGCGCTTTTCTGGGCCTGTCCCAGTTGAAGCGCGAACCCCTCAACGAAAGCCATATCCGCGAGCGCTACGCCCTCAAGTACGAGCGCTGTACGCTGGATCTGGACCTGGTGAGCAATTCCATGACCAACAGCCGCCAGGTACAGCGCCTTCAACTGCGATAACCTCTGTGAACCTATCCAATAATGGAAGGTCGCATCCCTGCGGGTTGCGGCCTTTTTTCGTCGCTGAGGGGGCTTCGTTTAACCCGGAAAGTTCGCTGTATTTTCAGCCGCTTATCGTCATTATTCACGGAGACCCGTGCATAATCCGGGTCAATGCGATTTCAAGGGTAAAAGGCCACGAACGAATATGACATTTTTCCTGGAAAACCGTATTCCATTCCCGCTTGCCGTTTACCTGCCGAAGGCATGGCAGGCAGGTTGCCCTAAAAACCGGATAGGGCCAAACGTCCGGGCTTGAATTCCTGCTATATTTGCTGATCCGATGATGCGCATTAAAAAGATCGACGGCTGGCTATTTCGAAGCTTCATTCCGCCCTTTATCGTCACCTTTATGATCGCCACTTTTGTGCTGCTCATGCAGATCCTGTGGCTGTACATAGACGATCTGGCCGGCAAGGGGCTCAATATTTTCCTGGTGGTAGAACTGCTGGCCTACAAGTGTGTATCTCTGGTACCGCTCGCTTTGCCGCTGGCCATCCTCATCTCTTCCCTCATGGTGCTGGGCAATCTGGCTGAACGTTACGAGCTGTCCAGCCTCAAGTCGGCGGGCATCCCCCTTTTGCGCATCATGCGTCCCATACTTTTTTTCGGGCTGGGCGCCCTGGTCCTTTCCTACATGTGTTCCAACTACTTCATACCGGTTGCCAACCTGAAATTCGGCTCGCGCATGTGGGATATCCAGCGCCAAAAACCCACGCTGAGCCTGGATGCCAAGGTGTTCAACTACGACTTCGACGGCTTTGTCATCCACATCGGCGAAAAGGGTAAAGACGGACGCCGGATCGAGAACGTACTCATCTACGACCACTCCGGCTCTGCCCAGGAAGGGGTGAGCGAGATCACGGCCCGGGAGGGGGAGATGTTTTCGGCCGAAAACGGGAAGTACTTCGTCATGCGCCTGCTGGATGGGCATCAATACATGGAGGCCCAGCCCTCCGGAAAAGGGACCTTTCCCTTTATTCGGACCTCCTTCGGGGAGTGGGTAAAGGTGTTTGATCTGTCCGAATTTCAGCTGACGCGCACCGATGAGGAGCTGTTCAAGTCCAACCGGACCATGCTATCCAGCGGTCAGTTGCGCGAAGCCATGGATTCCATCGAGATGAAGATCGAACAGCGCCGGGAAGGCGTGGTCAAATACCTGAGGAATTTTTACGCCCCGGTGCGCAGTGAAGAACAGCAGCTTCCCATTCAGCGGATGAAGAGCAAAGCAGTTGAATCCGCCGGCGCAAAAGTCGCGGAGCGCCTCGATACCCTCCCCAAACAAGAGGAAGCCCCCATGCAGGAAGGCATGGGGCCGCCCGACCGCTCCTATGAAGCACGGGCGTATGAGCTGCCGGATTCCGTTTCTTCGTTTGATCAGCTCCTGGCCGGGCTGCCCCGATACCGCAGAAAAAGCTATATCAACAAGGCGCAGACCTTTGCCCGCAGCATCCTCAACCAGACCCAGTCGGCCAATCGAACGATCGCCGACCTGGCCGAATCCCATGTGAAGCACGAGTACGACATGCACATGAAATACAGCATGGCCGTGATCTGCATCCTCTTTGTGCTGATCGGGGCTCCCATGGGGGCCATCATCCGCAAAGGGGGGTTCGGTTACCCCATATTGGTCGCCATCCTGTTTTTCATGCTGTTTATCATTCTCACGATCTTTTGCCGGAAAATTGCCGAATCCTTTATCGTTCCGGCCTGGCTGGCGGCCTGGATCCCCTGCATGATCTTTCTGCCGTTGGGGCTTCGGCTTACCTTCAAAGCTATGAACGATTCCAAGCTGCTGGATGTAGATCGCTACCTGGCGCCTTTGCGCCGATTTTTACAAAAGCGGAAAAAGAAGAAAGACCATGCGGCAACTGTGGTGGGCTAATCGCCTCTTTTTCAGTTTGATCGTCATTTTCATACTCTTGGCATCGGCCGGGCTGGCCGTATGGGAACACGGAGAGGCCATTTTGCTGTTCAGCGGACATCGCAGTCCGTTCTGGAACGAGTTCTTTCGCGTGGCCAATACCTTTGGCGAAGAGCCCGCTTTCGTGCTGGCCTTTCTTTTTCTCCTTTTTGTGGGGTATCGCTATGCCGCGGGTGTGCCCCTGCTGGCCGGGGCAGCCACCCTGCTGGCTTTTGGCGCCAAAAGCTTGTTTGGCAGGCCTCGGCCCATGGCGTACTTCCGGGAAGTTGACCGCTGGCACGAAGTGGTTCCCGTGGAGGGCGTCGCTGTGCACAGCGGGCTGAATAGCTTTCCCTCTGGACATACCCTGGCGGCCTTTGCGCTGTTCACCTATCTGGCCCTGGTCGTTCCCCGAAAGCAGGGCACTGCGCTGCTGTTCTTTCTCCTCGCCTTGAGCGGCGGCCTGGCGCGCATTTATCTGGTCCAGCACTTCCTGGAAGACGTACTGGCCGGCGCCGTACTGGGCGTTTTGCTGGGCTTGGCGGCCTATCTCCTGCTCCGGCCCACTGCAGGGCGGAAGAGCTGGTGGGACGGCAGCCTCGGCCAGTGGAACCTATCGGCATTCAAATCCAAGGCATGA
Organism: Saprospiraceae bacterium; assembly: GCA_020528935.1. Classification (GTDB taxonomy): domain Bacteria; phylum Bacteroidota; class Bacteroidia; order Chitinophagales; family Saprospiraceae; genus JAJDFU01. The sequence continues at coordinate 4,793 of JAJDFU010000095.1, forward strand.
AGCCGCTCGTCCCGGACATCCGAACCGAGCGCCTGTTGCTGCGCGAGCTCAATCCGGGGCTGTCGGATTGGCTTTTTCATCAGGCAGATCCCGAGGAGCAGCAGCGCTTTTTCGGCTGTGCGTCCAGGGAGGCCCTGCACGGACAAGTCCGGCGTTTTCGCGACAGCCTGGTCAGTAATGCCCGCTTTTCCTTTCGCCATTGGCTTTTGGTACAGGCTGAAGACGGAACCGTGATCGGCGATGCGGGGTATCACACCTGGCACATACAGCATGCACGCGCCGAATTGGGCTATGGGCTGCGCAGCGAGGAATGGGGGGGGCGTGGATTCATGAGTGAGGCGTTGGAACGCATCCTCCAGCTGGGTTTCGGCGACATGGATCTGTACCGGGTAGAAGCTTTTGTGAGCCCCTACAACCGGCCTTCCCTGGCCATTCTACACCGCCTGGGTTTCGAACGGGAGGGCTGCCTGCGCGGGCACTTCCGGGCCAATGGGCGCCAAAACGACGCCTGGTGCTATGCCCTGCTTCGGCCCCAGTGGGCATCCAGGTGAGCATGGGCCTTCCGGCAACGGCCGTGCTCTGTTCGGGCGGAAACGCCCTTACTTCACCGTTTCGATCTCGCCGGTTCGGATCTTTTGGATGTACTTCCGGAGTTCTTTGCGCACATCGGGCAGCAAGAAGAGCAGACCGATCATATTGGGCACGACCATGGCGAAGATCATAGCATCCGAAAAACCGATGACCGCATCCAGGCTGGCGGCGCTGCCTACAATGATAAACAGGCAAAAGAGGATCTTATACACGGTATCTGTGACCTTACTGCGGCCAAAAAGGTACATCCAGCTCTGCAGGCCGTAGTACGACCAGGAAAGCATGGTCGAGAAGGCGAAGAGCACTACGGCTATGGTGAGCACATAGGGGAACCAGGGAATGACGTCGGCAAAGGCGGCGGAGGTGAGGTCCACCCCGCTGATGGAGCCATCGGTCTGGTAGTTGCCGGTTATTGTTGTACCCCTGCCGGTCTGCTTGCAACGCGTCTGGTGTTCAATGAAGGGTGCCAATAGGCCATCCAGGCCCGACATGGCCTGGGTCTCGGGTTGGACGGCCGAGGGCGCGATGGCGGCAGATCACAGCCCGGCCTCATGCGACAAGGCCGCCCGCCGAAAGCCCTTGACCAGCACCCCGACGATGCCGCCGGCTATGCCCTGCCCGGTAAAGGCGCCGTTGAAAATCTTTCCGAAGGCATCGGGCACCTGGCCCAGATTGGCGAAAATGATGACCAGGGCAGCTAGCACATACACCCCGCACATGAAAGGGACGACCCGTTCGGTCACCAGGCCGATGCGCTTGATGCCGCCGATGATGACCAGAGCGACCATTACGGCCAGAATAAGGCCGAAGATCAGCCCGGAACTTCCCCCCTGGATATTGAACATGTCAATGAATTGCTGGGCAGCCTGATTGGCCTGAAACATATTGCCGCCCCCGAAACTGCCTCCAATACACATGATGGCGAAAAGTACGGCCAGGATCCGCCCCAGCCCGGCATAGCCCTTTCCGGCCAGGCCGCGGGAAAGGTAGTACATGGGGCCGCCGTACACCGTGCCGTCCGGGCCGATATCGCGGTACTTTACTCCGAGGGTGCATTCGGTGAACTTGGAGGCCATACCGAGCAGCCCGGCGGTGACCATCCAAAAGGTAGCGCCGGGCCCGCCCAGGGAGATGGCCACGGCCACCCCGGCGATATTGCCCAGCCCCACCGTGCCGCTCAGCGCCGCGGTGAGTGCCTGAAAGTGGGATACCTCGCCGCTTTCATTGGGATCCGAATACTTGCCCCGCACCGTATCGATCGCGAGCTTGAAATTCCGGAATTGCACAAACCCGAAATACAGGGTGAAAAACGTGGCGCCCAAGAGCAGCACAATAACGACGATCGGCAGGGCAGTGGCGTCGGTTTCTCCAAAGTTGATGGGGTAAAAAACGATCTTTTCCACCATTTCGGTGATGGGCTGAACCGTTTCGTTAATGCGCTGGTCCAATCCTTTGGGTTCTTCGTTTTGGGCCAGGCCCAGGAGGGGAAGGAGGCCGGCCATAAAGGTACCCAACAGACGACGATTGATCATGCTCGCTTGCTTTCGGAGTGTAGGGAATAGAAAACCCGAGGTGAAGGCGGGGCCAACTCCGGCTATGCCAAGCCCGTCGAGATGGCCCAGAAGCCAGATCCGGAGGGCGTGATCAGCCCGGCGATCACCGGGCGCCACACTGGCCGAAGATCGACGATCACAATCCACTTCGACCTCGGTAAAATGGACGTTAAGGTATTTTTTTATTTTTACTTGGTCAAAGAAAGCGAAATAATTTTGGAGCCGGTCGCCGAGGCCATTCCCCGATCCGCCCATCGCTCAGAATGCTACATGCCGAGCCAGCCTCCTACAGATGATGAACTCCTTGCATTGTTGCAGCGCGCTCCGGAGCAGGGCATCGACCTCCTGTTTCGCAAGCACTATGCCTGGCTCTGCCAGCGCATTATCCGGCTGGTCAAAGAACCCGCATTGGCCGAAGACCTCGCCCAGGACGTGTTCCTCGAGCTCTGGAAGAAGCGCGAGCAACTGCGCATACAGGCATCGATTCCGGCTTACCTGGCACGAGCCGGCCGGAACAAGGCGCTCAACTATCTGCGCGACCACCGCATGGATCAGCAAAGGGAAGAGCTCACCGACGAACGCTGGCTGGTTGAGGCCCAGGCGGTAGCACAGCTTCAGGCCAGGGATCTTCAGGACCGCGTGGATGCCCTGTTGGACAGCCTGCCGGATCGGTGCCGGCTGGTTTTTGTGCTCAGCCGTTTCGAAGACCTCAGCAACAGGGAGATCGCACAGCAATTGGGCATAGCGGAAAAAACCGTGGAAAACCAGATGAATAAGGCCCTGCGCTTGATGCGGGCCGGGCTCGATTCGTATTTTTCATGAGTCAGGTGGCTGACAGATCGCAGTTTACATCTTTTTGGCCTGGGGGGTAATGCCTTGCTTTGTGTCTCAAGAACAAGCGAGACGCCCCCCTGGAGGCACGAGCTTCGGATTGGGACTCAAAAAATCAAATGCGGGCAGCTTCGGCTCGCCCTAATCGAAACGCTCCAGTTGGCATGGATCCATTTGGAAAATATATTTCCGGCTATAAAAGCGCTTACCAGCCCCAGGTAGACAGGGGGCTGCAACGACTGCACGAAAAGATGGGCCGTACCCCATCCGAACCCCGCAGAGCCTCCTCCCGCTTGTGGTGGATGGGGGTGATCGCAGTGCTTATACTGGCGCTGTTGGCCTGGTTTTTCTGGCTGCGCGACGGCACCCAGATCCACGCCACTCAAGAAGGGGAAACCCTTCCCCTGGTATTGGAGGAAGGCCTGGAGGTCGTACTCAACGAAAGCAGCAGCCTGGAGTTTTTTCCCGCCGAAGACCGGCTTCTTCTCCATGGAGAGGCCTACTTCCGCATTGAACCCCGGCCTGCGCGCCCTTTGCTGATAGAGACTCCGCATACCCAGGTGCAGGTGCTGGGCACCGCTTTCAATTTACGCGCTCGATCCCGCGAGCTGTTCACCGAGGTGGAAATGGAGCACGGCAGCGTAGTATTCGTAGATAAAAACAGTCGCGACAGCACGGTACTGAATGCGCTGCAGCGCGGGCGCTGCTGGAAAGACGGCAAGGGCATGACCGTGGAACCCGCTTCGCACGGCAGTGCGCATTACTGGCGCACCGGCCAGGCCCGCTTTCTGCATCAACCCCTGCAGCTTGTACTCCGGGAAATGGAGCGCCATTACGACCTGGAAGTAGAAGCGGCCGATCATCTGTTGAATTGCCCGGTAACTATTACCTTTTCGGGGTCCCGGTCTTCAGACATCCTCCGGATCCTGGAGCGCATCCTGGATGCGGAAGCTACGCCTGCGGGTACGAAGGGATACCTGCTTCGGGGAGGAGCGTGTCCGCGGGAAGAGTAAATTTTCCGCATTTCTTCGACCGTTGGTATGTGCCCCACCGGAAGAGAACGCACATTTTCGTAGCTTTCCATGGGAGATCGTCGAACCCCGGCTTCCAATAGCCCACTCCACCTAAAACCCGCAAAGCCATCTATGCCAGATCGTTATGTGGAGAGGCCTGTATGCCGGATTGCTCATCGCTTTGCTTCCGCTGTGCTCCCATGCACAGGATGATCCCCTTTCCCTTCGTCTTTCCCTGCAGGTACAGGATGAACCGCTGGAAGCCGTGCTGATCCGTTTGATGCGCCAGGAGGGCGTCTTGCTGAGTTTCAGCCCGAATATTCTGCCGGCCAGGCGTATTACGGTCGAGCTGGAGAACAGCTCACTGAAGCGCATACTGGATGTCTTGCTGAAGGATACCGGCCTCGCCTATGAGCGCATCGGCGCCCAGGTGGTTCTCTTCAGGGCCAAGCCCGAAAAGTACACCCTGAGCGGCTATGTGGTGGATGCCCAAAGCGGTGAGCGGCTCATTTCTGCCACGGTATACGATGAGGCCTCCGGGAAGGGCGCCGTCACCAATGCCTACGGATTTTTCAGCCTCACCCTGCCTGCCGGCCGCCTCGAGTTGGTGATCCGGTACCTGGGGTACCAAACGCAACGTCGGGAGTTGGTACTCGACCGGGCCCGCCACTTGCAATGTGCGCTTCAGCCGGCCCTTGTCCTCCGGGAAATTGAGGTGGTCGCGGCCCAATCTCCCGCCCTTGCATATCCCTTGCCGGTGGACGAGCTGAAGGAAAACCTGTGGCAACAGTTGCCCCGCCTGGGCGGGGAACGGGACGTATTGCGGACAGCCTATTTCATGCCGGGCGTGCAAACGGGAGCCGACGGCATCGGGGGCCTGCACGTGCGAGGTGGCGATCGCGGGCAAAACCTCATTTTGCTCGACGGCGTGCCGGTCTATGACGTGGCCCATGCCGGCGGGTTGATTTCCCTTTTTACCGATGAGATCGTCAAAAAAGCTACACTGATTAAAGGCGCTTTTCCTGCCAGGTACGGCGGACGCCTTTCCTCCGTGCTCGACATCAGGACCAGGGAAGGAAGCCTGAAGAAATGGGAAGGCATGGCCGGCTTGTCCATGCTCACCAGCCAATTGGCCATGGGCGGCCCCCTGGTGAAAGAAAAGGTTTCAGTTTTCGCTTCGGCCCGTTGGTCGCACCTGGGCATGTACCTGCGGCCCTATTCCCGAAACAAGAAGCGCGAGGAGGGTGGGCAAGGAGCGTTGGACTACGATTTTTTCGACCTTCACCTCAAGCTCAATTACCTGATCTCGGATAAACACCGCATTTACCTCAGCCTGTATCGGGGCCGGGACCGGTTTTCCAATGTGGACGAAAAACGCGACACCCTGCTTGCAGGCCAAAATCCGGACCAGCGGAAACTGTTGTTCGGTCAGAACCTGCAGGAACGCAACGAATGGGGCAATACCCTTGGCGTTCTGCGCTGGAACTTCCTGGTATCCCCGCGCCTGTTTTCCAACTTCTCCCTGACGTACAGCCGGCTGGATGTTTTGTCCGATTACTTCCGCGGGGAGCAGTTGACCGACCTTGGAGATTCCGAAGTCCTGGACGAGTTCGGCGAATTTCGCACAGCGCGTTCCCTGGTGCAGGACTTCAGCCTGAAGACCGATTGGGATTGGGTGGCTTCTCCGGTGCATCACCTGCGCTTTGGCGGCGGAGCTACCCATCACACCTTTGACCCGGGCTTGTGGTGGGGCTTTGCCAACAACGGCACGCAGCCGGAGCCGTGGGAGAGCAACGCCCAGGCCCTGCAGGCCGCAGAATGGTGGATGTACGCCGAAGATGAATTTCAGCTGGGCAGCCGCTGGTCGTTCAATCTGGGGTTGCGCTATGCGGGCTGGCAGATCCGGAGCGAGGCTTTCCACGTCCTGGAACCGCGTGTGGCCGCGGCCTTCCAGGTCGCCAACCCCTTGCAGGTGCGGGCCAGCCTGAGCCGCATGTCCCAGTTTGTACATCTGCTGTCCAATTCAGAAGTGGGTTTACCTACGGATCTCTGGGTTCCTGCCACCGCCAAGACCGGCCTACAGGCCTCCTGGCAGACCACCCTGGGGCTGGACCTGAAGACCCGCAACGGCTGGATGGGGCGCACAGAAGCCTACTACAAGCTCCTGCAGCCGCTCCTGGCCCTCAGCGAGGGCGCTCAAGTGCGCACCAACTGGGAGGAGAACATTACCCGGGGCAGTGGCAGGGCCTGGGGCATCGAATGGGAACTGGGTCGACGAAAAGGCCCGCTCGAAGGCTGGGTGAGCTACGGCCTCAGTTTCACAAACCGGACCTTCGAACGCGTCAATTTTGGAAGGCCTTATCCCCTGCGGTACGACCGGCGGCACGATATCAAGGCCGCTCTTACCTATGCGCCCAAGAATTGGATTACCTTCAGCTGCAGCTGGATGATGAATTCCGGGCTGGCCTTCAACCTGCCTACCCAGCAGTTTGCCGTAGATTATCCCGGCCTGCCCGATCCCGATCCCATCTTCATTTTCGGCGATAAGAACGAATTCCGGATGCCCTGGTATCATCGCCTGGACGCCGGAGTCACCCTCCGGTTCGGACAAAAGAAGCCCCTGAAACACAACCTGTACCTGGGCGTGTACAACCTGTACAACCGCAGGAACCCTCTCTACATCCAGCTCCAGGAGCAACTGGCCGTTTCAGCGGGCGAACTGGAGGTCCGTCGCGAATTCCAACAGGTGTTTCTGTTTCCCGTTTTGCCGTCCCTGTCCTACGCCATACGCATATAGTTCGTATCTTTAAAGTCGGAAAAGAATATTTGGCAGGAAAGCGCCGGGACAGGTTTTCGCTTTTCGACAAATACCGCTATGAAAAGCTCATGTTTCCCTTTAGATATATAAGCCTGGGCATATTGCTTCTGATCCTCAACAGCTGCGAAGAGCCCTTTGATCCTCAACTTTACGAGGAAGAAGCGCAACTGGTGGTGTTGAGCAACTTCAGCCCCAACAGCCCGATCGAGGTGTACGTCTCGGTGAGCCAATCGGTGGTGGAACAGAACCCAACTGCCTACCTGAGCCATGCCGAAGTGGACGTGTTGCACGGCGATACCCTCTTGATTTCCCTGGCGCCTGCTGCTAAAATGGACGGAGAACGGGTCGTTCCGTATTACACACATCCAAGCTTCGTCCCGGAAGAAGGTCGGGTGTACACCCTCCGGGTTCGCGCGGAAGGCTATGCTCCGGTCTATGCTTCCAGCTATATCCCTCAGCAAGTGGCGCTCGACAGCATAAACCTGGAGAACTTGGCTACCGAAACTCCGGAAGCATCCTCGGATGAAGAGGAAACCCAGATCTACACCTACGATATCAAATTGCGTTTTCTGGATCCCGCCGGGGAGAAGAACTACTACCACCTCAACGTGTATCAACAGATCAAAAAAGAGATTCCCCAAGGGGATACGACCCTTTCCGACTTGCTTACCTACAAGATCTTCTTCTCACCGGTGCTGAATACCAATCACATCACCGTTAATCACGACGGCGGCATTCTGCTCGAGGATACGCCATTCGACGGAACCTACGCCCACTTGTCTTTTCCCGTCCGGTTTGTGCTGAACCTCGGACAGGGGGAAGAATTGGGCGACCTGCTGGTGGAATTTCGCTCCGTGTCCCGCGAGTACTTCTTGTTTCACGCTTCGCTCAGCAAACAGAAAGAACAGGGCGAAAACCCCCTCCAGGAGCCCGTGCTGGTGTACGACAATATCCAGAACGGGTACGGCATATTCGCCGGTTTCAACACCTCCAAGGATTCCCTGCTGATCGGAAACTGAGCTTTTTCTCATTCCCTCCTCCAAATTTTTGTCGACCAGCCGTGGGTGCTCACTTCTTTTTTGGTGTCTTTTTGAATAAAGGGAGAAGGTAATACCGTGAAAAAGTAAAATGGCATACCGCTTACGTATGGATGCGATGAATGACTTAACCAAAGAGGAAGCGGTATTATTTTTCAAGCGCGTATGCACGGTTTTCATGCCTTTGAAGGTTGCGGCATTCCCGACTGCTGTCAGGCAGATCATCCTTAACCCGGATTATTCGCGGAAACCCGAACCGGTGCATCATGACGATAAGTAGTTGAAAACAGCTTTCTTTTCAACCACTTAGGTGAGAGCCAGCCCTGACCCTTGCAAAATTTTCGATGCCCAAATTGGGGTATGGACAATAGGGCGAAGCAAAGGAGCTACCCTGCTTATGATTATCTGGTGCTCCAAACTTCAATTCGTCAGCCCTTGGGCGGAAAATGCCGTGCATTTTCCCGCTCAAAACCATACGATCTGCGGCAGCAGCCCCGGTTGCGCCAAATCCGGATCGCAAGCTTGTCCCTGCCAAACGCCGAGCCCTGGCCATCAAAACCAAAAGAACCACTGCACTATGGTAGCCAAGATCAATACGGCCTTCCTGAACGAATTTGACCTGTTCGACAGCCTCTCCACCGAAGAAAAAGCCCGTTTGGCGAGCGCGATGGAATACCAATGCAAGCCCAAGTATCAGCACATCTACATGCAGGGCGAGCCATCGGAGAAAGTGTATTTTCTGCAAAAGGGCGTAGTGAAGCTCAGTACTTTTCACGAAGAAGGCAAGGAAGTGATCAGGCAGTTGGTGTATCCCAAAAGCATGTTTGGAGAACTGGGGCTGATCGGTGAGGCCCGCCGCAAAGATTTCGCGCAGGCAATGCGCGAGGACGTTCATCTGTATGCCATAACCGTAGAGGAGGTCAAGGCACTCATGCGGGAAAACTTCGACCTCTGTACCCTTGTTATGAACACCTTCGGCCAGCGGCTGCTGAAAGCCGAGCACAAGCTGGAGGCCGTGATCTTCAAGGACGCCCGCGCGCGCATCATCGAATTTATTAAAGAAGCCGTCGAACAACGCGGCCGCCGGGTGGGTTACGAAATGCTCCTCAAACACAGCCTCACTCATCAGGACATTGCCAGCCTCACCTGCACCTCCCGCCAAACCGTCACCTTGGTGCTGAACGAACTCCGCAAATCCGATCTGATCTATTTCAATCGCGGCCGCATACTGGTGCGCGATATCGACAAACTGGCCTAAGGCAGGTCCATTCGAATGCGCCAGGCCGTAGGGTAGTAGTTGTTGATCCGGTTGGGCAAGCCCTTGAACCAACCTATGCCGAGTTTAGTATAGCTTGCCAATCCCCATCCGGTATGCGGCTGTTCCAGCCGGGGCAATTCCTTTTTCAGAAAGCGCAGTGCGTCAGGCCGCGAAAGCTCTACCCGTTGTACAGCTTTTGAAAGGTGCAGGCTGAAAGCCAGCCCGGCAGCCGGTACGAACTGGTTGCCCTTGTGTTGCCCCAGTTCCAGGAGCGGCCGGCTGCGCTTCAGATGTCCGAGTAGCTCTTCGGCCGGTTGAGCCACCTCCTGCGGCAAGGCATAATACCGGCCTTTGCGATCGCGGTAGCCGGCCCAGGTGAGCGATGCGTCCAGCCAGTACTCCAGTGCGGCAACTTCCTCTCTGCTGATTTTCTGAAAGCGTTCCGACGGAAAACCTCCGGCCGATTCGCCTTTGCCCGATCCGGCTTCCTTGCGCAGAACCGCCAGGAAAAACCCCTCACCGGCCACCCGGTGTGGATAGCACTGATAGCCCCGTCCCGTGTCCACTATGCCCCAGGCCGGATCCAGCTGAAGAGGGCACAACCGCATGTCGTTCTGCTGCAACCAGCCCACCTGTTCCTGGTTTTCTGCGGGGTTGTACGTACAGGTGCTGTACAGGAGGAGCCCCCCGGGTCTGAGCAGGGGCAGAGCCTCGCTCAGAATGCGCCGCTGCCGCAGGCTGCAGTATTGAGCGTGCCCGGACGACCACTCTTCCACGGAGCTGCTGTCCTTGCGAAACAGGCCTTCCCCACTGCAGGGGGCGTCCAGAAGCACCAGGTCGAAAAGCCCTTCGAGGCCGTGAAAATCGCGCGGATCGTGGTTGCTGGTAACCACGGCAGGGTAGCCCCACTTCAGAAGATTGTGCCGAAGGACCTGGTACCGGCTGCGGATCACCTCATTGGCCACCAAAAGGCTGCCGGTGGAGAGCAGCTCGGCCAGCAGAGTGCTTTTTCCGCCGGGTGCGGCCGCCAGGTCCAGCGCCAGAAGAGGCCCGGATGGCATCCATTGCTGCAGGGCCGTACCCACCAACATGCTGGAAGCTTCCTGCGGATAATAGGCGCCGGCGTGAAAGGCGGGATCCAGGGTGAAAACCGGCCGTTCGTCCATGTATCTTCCGCCGGTATACCATTTTACTCCGTCGGAAAATTCCTGGCAAGCTGAATGTTTTACAGGATGAAGGCGGACGGCGGTCGGCGGCGGGGCTTCGAGGGCCTCCAGAAAGCCGGCAAATTCACTGCCCAACTGCGCTTGCATCCGGGACAGGAAGGCCCGAGGTAAGGGTGCGGCCATGGCCTCGTTTTGGATCAAAAATAGCCGTTTATCGGTCATTCAGCGACCAATCGTAAGCCTTGAAGCGCACGGAGGCGTCGGTCTGAATAGGGGTATCGGCATATTGATTGAGGTAGGAGTGCAAGTTCCCGAAATCCTCTTTGTACCAGTCGAAGATCCTGGAGACCGTTACGGCCTCTTCGCGCAGCGTGTTGAACCGGGGGTTATTAATGAACTTTCGGGTTTGATCGCGGAGCTGGTGGTCCAGCACGACGGCCTTGTAGGCCTTGTTGAGCAGGGGCGGACAGGATCGCGCTGCACAATTCACGGCGAAGTGGATGCGCGCGTCCTTGAACTGAGGCCGGATAATGTTGTGTTCGATCTGGTTCAGGGAGTACACGGCCCCGCCCAGTCGGATCCAGCTTACGTCCCAGGGGTTGCCATCGTGGAGATCGCGGATGCTTTCTACGGGGTAGTTTTCGAGGATCAGTTTGATCGTGAAGGCGTTGTAGGTATTGATCCAGTAGGCCAGCTGTTCGGCGCGCGACCAGGAGCGCTTTGCGGGATTCTGGCGCAGGCTTTGGAGGTAGCCGTCGAGTTTGGCCTCATCGGTTTTGAAGCCGGCATAATCCACCCGTCCGCGGTCGTCTACGTATTGTTGAAGCAGCTTATCCCAGGCCTCGTGACCGGGCTGGGCGAGCAGGGCCGTCTGGATCAGGAGCAAGAGGCTGATCAGCAGTGATCTGGATTCCATGTGTTTTTCAGGGGAAACGACAGCACGCTTCACCAGGTTGCCCGAAAGGTGTCGCAATTGTTTGCGGCCCGACAACTGCAGCTAGTAAGCGTATATCATGCGCTTGGTAGCCAGTCGCCTGCCGTCCACCCAGAGGCTGTAGGAATAAGTTCCGGGCTGATAGCGGTGATGTTGGTAGTTGTACAGCACCTCGTTGATGCCGGGCCGCAGTTCGATAGGCAGCCGGACCAGCTCGCGCCCCTGCATATCCGTGACTTGTATGAATGCCTCGCGATAGGGCAGGGGTTCGTGGATGTACACCCCGAAGGTGGTTGCTTCGTCAAAAGGGTTGGGCCGGTTCTGTAGCAGCTCAAAACCGCGCTGCCTCATTTGAATTTCGGCCGTACTGGTGAACACGATTTTCTGCACCTCTTCGGTGAAGAGACTCTCAATGCCGTTGGAGTCCACGGCGCAGGCGGAGAAGAAGTACACCTCCACGCCGGGCAGGCGCAGAGTGTCGGTGGTCCGGTTCAGGACAATGATCGAGTCCTGATCCTGGTCGCCGTCGCTCCTCCGGATGAAGAGGCGGTAGTTGCCGTAGGACAGGCTGTCTTCAAAGGAAACGACCAGTTCATTGCCCAGTTCTTCCACCATGAGGTCGTAAGGAGCGGAGGGGCCGGCGGCGGCCATGGCGATGGCATTGCCGTTGATCAGGGTATTGCGGGCCAAATAGTTGAAGTCAATGAAAAAGCTGTCGATGAGCTGGTCGCCGTCGGTATCCAGGCCGAGTACATCTTCTACGGTGTGCTGGCGGTCTTCATAGCCGGCCTGGCTGGGATCGCCGTCGCCGTGCTCGTTGGCTGCTGTGAAGCGGATGGCCGGGAAGCCGCGCTCGCGGAAGGGAATGTGGTCTCCGCCCCGCCCTATGCGATCTTCCGGGGTCATGATGTTGATCTCGTTGGACGGGGAAAGCTGGGGAGCGGCCATCTCTTGGTACTGCAGCTTGGTGAAGCGGGCGAGCTGCTTGCTGGAGGAGGTGCTCCCGGCCGAGTAGATGCGCACGTTGATGCTATCGATATGATTCAGGCCGGGGCAGCCGGGAGGAGAGGCCGTGCTGCCGCAGATGGTGCCGCCGATGATATCGTTGTTGAAGACGGCCTGAAGCTTTGCGTTTTCCCGCACACAATATTCGGCAAAGGCATCGGCACCCAGCAGACCCTGCTCTTCGCCCGTAGTGAGCAGGAAAGCAATGCTGCGGTTGAAGGTCAGCGGGGCCATGGTGCGGGCCAGCTCCAGCACCAGGGCGCTGCCGCTGACGTTATCCTCCACTCCCTGGGCATCGCAGTCGGTGTCGCAGCGGTCGGCGCAGCGGCTGTCCAGGTGCCCTTCAACCAGCACCAACTCCCGGGCTTTGGGGCCTTGGCCGGGCAATATGGCCAGTACATTGCGGTGTTGGGCGGCGCCGCAGATCAGGCGGTCAAACTGCACGTAGCTCACCAGGAGCCGGTTGTCGTTGGCTGCGCTCATCGCCTGGAATGTCTCGTAGGCCCAGCGCCGTGCAGCACCGATGCCAAAGTTGTCGCTGAGCGTATCCGAACCCGTATTCCGGCTGCCGAAGCTGCTCATCACCTCCAGGTAGGCGCGCAGGGTGTCGGGGGAGATCGTCTGCACAAGGGCGTCCACCACCTCCTCGGGGTGTTCCACCAGCGTGGCAGGTGCGTAGTCTGCCGGATCAAAGTCTCCTTTTAACACCCGCTCCGCTTCGGGATTGGTGATGCGGATGTTGGTGGTTTGGCCCGTGGATATTTGGAGAAACAGTACAAACAGTAGTAAACAAGCGGCTTTCATGTGTATCTCAGGTATGGTGTTCGTTCTGAGTGAAAGGTATAAAAGAAAAAATGGTTGCGAGGGCATGGAGGCCATCCCGGGCAGTCAGGTACCCCAGATGGAGGGGGTTGGCCCTGGTCAGGGATTGCCGCACATTTTGTAACCTTGTGAAAAACGCAGGTATATGAAGCTATTTCCAATGTTGTTGATCGCCGTCCTGAATATGCCGTTTTTCGCTGCCGGGCAGGCTTGTGAAGCGTTCATGGCTTTTGAGGAAGGCACCAAGCTCGAATACACCTACTACAACAAAAAGGAAAAGGAGGAGGGCTCTTCCACTCAATACGTCAAGTCGGTTAGGGCCCTGCAGGACGGCGGCACTGTGGCCGTATTCGAAACGGAGCTGCGCGATAAAAAAGGCAAGGAGGCCATGACCGGCACTTTTGAGGTGAGCTGTCAGGGCAATGCCCTTCGCATGAACGTTAGCGACATGCTCGGTCCCGACATGTCCGAAGCCTTTCAACATATGGAAGTGAAGGTGGAGGGTGATGCCCTGATCATCCCCCACGAGCTGGAGGTTGGTCAAACGCTACCCGATGCCCAAAGTGTGGTCACACCCGGGATGAACGGCATGAACCTGATGAAATTCACCTTGACCGTCACCGACCGCAGGGTCGTGGCCCGGGAAGAGGTCCGCACGCCTGCCGGCACTTTCGATTGCTTCAAGATCACCTCCATCTTCAAGACCAAGATGATGGGCAGCCGCGAGTTCACCCAGTCCCAATGGTTGGCCAAGGGAGTTGGCATGGTAAAAGCAGAGACCTATGACAAAAAAGGCAAACTGGAAAGCCGGCAGCTTTTGACCGGCCTGGAGCGGTGAACGATACCTACCGGCGACGGATCTTTTTCCACCACTGCAGCAACAGCTTGTTGACCTCCGGCGACACCTGCAGATAGAGCACCGGCGGGAAAAAGAGCAGGGCAAAGAGGCCGCTGCGCAATACAATGTTGAGCAGTGGGATCCCGCTGGCCGGCAACAGGTACACCAGCCCGCCGGCCAGCGCCGCCAGTGCGATCAGCAGGGCGGTATGCCCGGAGAAGGGATGGAGGCCCAGCCGCAGCCAGAGGTACCCGCCCCGCAGCAGGTTGAAGCTGGTGATGGCTATAAACGAAGCCAGGGCCGCGCCCTGAATGCCCATGCGCGGAATGAAGAAGTAATTGAGCAGGACATTGACCACGCCCAGCCCCAGCACGGCATACAGGTTGAAGCGATAGTGACTCGAAAAGGCAATGATCTGTCCGTTCACGCTGAAGGCCATGTCCACCAGCTTGCCCGAGCCGATGAGTACGACCACCCAGCTGGCCGCCTTCAGGGTTTCGTACTTGGCCGTGAGCCGGAAGAGGTCGTCCAGGTTCAGGACTATGGCTCCGAAGACGAACAGCCCGAAGATGAGCAGGTTGATGGAGGAGCGCTTGTAAATGTGCTCGATCTCCCGGGTGTTGCCCTCCGTCCAGGCCTTGGCAATGATGGGGCTGGCGATGGCGTATATGGAACGGGTGGGCATTTCAATGGCGTTGCCGATGAACTGGCCGATGCCGTAAATGCCAGTATTGCTCAGATTGGTCAGGGTGGAGATCATGATGTGATCCAGCTGAAAGGCGAAAATGCTGCCCACCTGACCCAGCATGCCGTACAGTCCGTAGTGGGTCATTTCGCGCAGCTGGCCGGAGCGCCACACCGGCGACCTCGCCTTCAGGCGCAGCTCGCCCAATTGCCAAAGGTACCACAGCATGCCGATCACGATGAGTCCTTCCATGATCAAAATGCCGGCGATGTATTCCTGCAGGCCCAGAAAACCGGCCCAGGATAGAAGGATAAGTATGGGAAGTGCTATTTTTGGCCACAGGTTTTTGAAAATGCCCGGCACCACAATGCGGTGAAAGTTGCTGATGTAGTTGCCCAGCAGGGTGTACAACAACAGCAGAAAGGTAAAAAGGAGGATGACGGGCAGGTAGGTGTCGATCAATCCGGCATTGGGAAACTGCAATTGCCCCAGCAGGCGCAGCAGCGCTTCTCTGCCCAGCACAAGCAGGAGGGCGAACACACTGAAGAAGATCAACACCGCTCCGAGCAGGAAGCTCAGAAAACCCCGATGCCCGGTTTCGGGCTCGCGAAAGGCCGGAAAGTAGCGTATGGCCACTGCTCCCAGGCCGAGCGAGGCAAAGGGCATGAAAAAATTGGCCGTGCTGTACAGGAACAAAAACAAGCCGTAGCGCGCCTCCTCCAGGGGGTACACAAACAAGATGCTCAAAGCACCGATCCCTGCGGCCGCGTAGTTGACCACGGTTTGCTTGATGCCTTGCCGTTGGATAATGCCCATAGCTTGAAGCCCTGATTCGCCCGCTGCATGCCAGCCGGGCAAAAGTACGCATTGAAACACAGACCAGGACATGATGGATTTGAACGGGAAGTCGATATTGATCACAGGAGGAACGGGCTCTTTCGGCAAAGCATTTGTCGCGCGCATTCTTCAGCAGTTTCCACAGGTCAGGCGCCTGGTGATTTATTCCCGGGACGAACTCAAGCAGTTTGAGATGGCACAGCGCTTTTCGCCCCGCGAGCACAAGGCCCTGCGTTATTTCATCGGCGACATTCGCGATGGAGATCGCTTTCGCCGGGCCTGCGAGGGCATCGAGATCATCGTGCATGCCGCAGCCCTCAAGCAGGTGCCCACCGCCGAGTACAATCCCTTTGAATGCATAAAGACCAATGTGCTGGGCGCGCAAAATGTCGTGGAGGCTGCTCTGGACTGCGGCGTGAAAAAGGTCGTGGCGCTTTCGACGGACAAAGCGGCGGCCCCCATCAATCTGTACGGAGCCACCAAGCTGTGCTCGGACAAGCTCTTCATCGCGGCCAATAAGATGAAAGGGCAGCGCGACCTCACCTTTTCCGTGGTGCGCTACGGCAACGTGATGGGTTCCCGCGGCTCGGTCATTCCCTTTTTCCTGAACAGGCGCAAGGAGGGCGTCCTGCCCATTACCGATCCGCGCATGACGCGCTTCAACATTTCCCTGGAGGAAGGGGTGGACCTGGTGGTCCATGCGCTGGGCCACGCCTGGGGCGGCGAAATTTTCGTGCCCAAGATTCCCTCCTACCGCATCACGGATGTGGCCGAAGCCATCTGCCCCCATTGCGAGCACCGGGTGGTGGGCATCCGACCCGGCGAAAAGATCCATGAGGAGATGATCACCGAAGCGGATTCGCACACCACCGTGGACCTGGGCAAGTACTACGCCATTCTGCCGCAGCTGCCCCACTGGTCGCTGGAGGACTACCTCAAAAAGACGGGAGCCAAACCCGTGCCGGCCGGATTCAGTTATAATTCCGGCACCAACGACGAGTGGCTGACCGTGGACCAGATTCGGGAACTCATCCGGCTGCATGTAGATGCCGCATTTACCGTTGAACCCTCGCGCGTATCATGAAAAAAATACCCTACGGACGCCAGCATATCACCGAGGAGGACATCGAGGCCGTCGTGGAGGTACTGAAGTCCGACTTTCTCACACAAGGGCCGCGCATTGGCGCTTTCGAGCAAGCCTTTGCCGAATACGTGGGTGCCCGCTATGCCGTGGCGGTCTCCAACGGCACCGCCGCCCTTCACCTTTGCGCCCTGGCGCTGAACGTAGAACCCGGCCAGAAGGTCATTACCAGCCCCATCACCTTTGCCGCCTCGGCCAATTGCATTCGCTATGCCGGGGGAGAGGTCGTCTTTGCCGACATCGATCCGGAAACGATCCTGTTGGACCTGGACAGGACGGCCGCCCTGCTGGAGTCTGCGCCCCGGGGTACCTATGCCGGCATCATACCGGTAGATTTTGCGGGCTATCCCGTGCAAATGGATGCCTTCCGGCAACTGGCCGATGCCTACGACCTCTGGATCATCGAGGATTCCTGCCATGCGCCCGGCGGCTCCTATGCCGATGCCCGGGGCGAGATCCAGCGCTGCGGCAACGGCGCCTATGCCGACCTGGCCATTTTTTCCTTTCATCCGGTAAAACACATCGCCAGCGGCGAAGGCGGCATGATCACCACGAACCGCAAAGACCTCTACGAGCGCCTCCAGTTTTTGCGTACCCACGGCATCACCAAGCGCGAAGACCTGCTGGCCGAAAACCACGGCGGCTGGTACTACGAGATGGTGGAGTTGGGCTACAACTACCGCCTGACCGACATCCAGGCCGCCCTCGGCCACAGCCAGCTCAGCCGGGCGGAAGACGGACTGGCCCGCCGCCGGGCCATCGCCGGGCGCTACGACGAAGCCTTCGCCGAAACCGCCGTGCAGACCATCGCCCCGGCGCCCGGTTTTCACCATGCCTACCATCTGTACGTCATCCAGGTGCCGGACCGCGGGGGCCTGTACGAGCACCTGCGCCAAAAGGGCATCTACGCCCAGGTGCACTACATTCCGGTCCATCTGCAGCCCTACTACCGGCGGTTCGGCTGGAAAAAGGGCGATCTGCCCCATGCCGAGACCTATTACGAGCATTGCCTGAGCCTGCCTATGTATCCGACCCTTGCGCCGGAAGAACAGGACTATGTCATTGAAGAGGTACTCGACTTTTTTAGCTTAGCGCCTGCCGCTCGAACGGAGGCGTAATCGCTTCGAAAACACAAGTGCATGCACGATATTGTCAAAAATGAATTCGGATTTTATGAGGTCGCCGAAAAACCGAGCCCCGAGGCCTTGAGGGCGTACTACACCGAGAAGTATTACCAGAACGCAAAGACCGATACGTATTCGAGGGCTATTACCGAGGAGGAGAAGATCTACAAGTACAACAAGGTAGAGCAGCGGTTCCGCTATCTGGAGAACAAGGTGGATGCCGATTTTGAGGAAAGTCCGGCCTTCCTGGATGTCGGATGCGGAGAGGGCTTTGCCCTTCATTACTTCAAGCAAAGAGGTTGGTCCGTAACGGGTTTGGAGTACAGCTCCTATGCCTGTTCTTTTTTTCATCCGGATTGTTGCGACGATCTGATAACCGGCGACATTGCGGAGAATCTCTCCGATCTGGCCGATCGCCGGGATGTGTACGACCTGATCTGGTTGGACAACGTACTGGAGCACGTCAGGGATCCGCTGCAGCTGCTGAATCAGGTGCGCCAACTGGGCTGTTTTTTGGTTGTGGAAGTGCCCAACGATTTTTCACCGCTTCAGATGGCTTTGTTGGAAGCGGGAAAAATTGACCGGGAGTTTTGGGTCAGCCTGCCGGACCATCTTTCGTACTTCAACAAAGAAGGCTTGCTCAATATAGCGGAGCAGTCCGGCTGGAAACCGGTCGGCGTTTTAGCTGATTTTCCGATCGACTGGTTTTTGGCCAACGATCATTCCAACTACGTCGAGAACCGAACGGTGGGCAAGCAGGCCCACTACGCCCGCGTAGCGATCGACCTGCTCATGCACGAAGAGTCCGTCGCCAAAACCAACCGCCTGTACGAAACCCTGGCCGATCTGGGAATGGGCCGGCAGATCGTAGCCTTCCTGGAAAATCCGGAAATTGCTTAGGTTGAAAACTGCTTGCATCATACAAGCCCGCATGACCTCCAGCCGCCTTCCGGGCAAGGTCCTTCTGCCGCTTCCCTACGGGGGCTCGGTGACGGCACTGGAGCAGGTGTTGCGTCGGGCCGGGGCCTGTGGGCGCATCGATCAGGTGGTGGTAGCCACTACTACGAATCCCGAAGACGATGCCATCGAGGCGCTGTGCCGGGCAAAAGGGCTTTCGTGCTTCCGGGGCAGTGAGCACCACGTGCTGGAGCGCTTCTGGGGTGCTGCGAAATCCGTACAGGCCGATCGCATTGTGCGCGTCACGGCCGATTGCCCCTGCCTCGATCCCGCCATCCTGGACCGGGTGCTGGTGGAGCACGAGCGGGAAGAGGCCGACTTCACCTCGAGTGGCATCCGCCGAAGCTTCCCGATCGGCATCGACCAGGGGGTGTTTTCCTTTGAGATGCTGGAAGCGGCTTACCGGAATGCCCGCCATGCACACGAACGCGAACACGTGACCCCGTATTTCTACCAAACGCACCCGGAGCGGTACAAGATCCACATCGTTGCCGCCGAACCGGAAGAGCACCGGCCCGAACTCCGCCTGACCCTGGATACGCGGGCCGATTACCTCATGCTCTGTGCCCTGTACGATCAGCTGTACTCCCGGGACGACCTCTTTCGCCTGCCCAGCATCCTCGCACTCCTGGATCAAAAAGGATGGATTGCCGGAATCAACGCGCAAACGGTGCAAAAGCGCATCTATTCCAGTCTGGAGGAAGAGCTGCATGCGCTTCGAGCATGGGCAGACCGGCAAGACCTGCACCGCGCGCTTGCCTTTTTGAATACGCATATTTCCAATTCATGATGGAAGTCTTCCTGCTTGCGGATGCTCACCACCGGATCGGGACCGGCCATGTGACCCGTTGCCTTTGGCTGGCCGAAGCGATACGCGAACGGAGAGGAAGGGCCTGCTTCCTGTTGCGCGAATCGGCCCGTTTTGCCCGGGAACGCGTTGAGGCCGAGGGGTTTCCCGTCCTGCTGGTTCCGGACGAACAACTGGATGATGCCGGAACCTTGCTGGACCAGGTAAAGCGCCGGGCGGAAATGGCAAACCCCTGGATGCTCACCGATGGTGATGAAGCCGGATGGTACGAGCTCGATTTTCAACGGGCGATCCGGTCTGCGGGGGTCCGTCTGATGATGATCGTATTCCCCATCGAAGGGCGCTTTGAGGTGGATATCCTGCACAATCAAAACCCCCGTTCACTGGATCACACCTACGAATTGCTGCCCGACACGCGATTGTTGGCCGGCCTGGAGTATCTGATCCTGGCCCCGGTCTTCCGCAACTCGAGCTGGAAGCCGCCGGAAAAGGCGATCCGGACGGTTTTCGTCAATTTCGGAGGAGCCGATCCCCAGGATCAGACGATCCGGGTCTGCCGGCTGCTGAACGATCGCTTTCCCCAATGGACCCAGATTGTGGTCGTCGGAGGCCTGTACAACCACAGAGCAGCGCTGGAAAAAACACTGAAGGCGAAAACCGAGGGTCCGCCTTCCCGCCTGTATCAAAACACACCCGCTATGGCCGAGCTGATGCGCGAGGCCGATCTGGCCATTACTGCGGGAGGATTGACGGCCTGGGAGCTGGGCATCCTCGGAGTGCCCAACGTCGTGCTCCCCGGTTCCGAACGCGAGCGCCTGACAGCCGACTATCTGGCTGAGCGGGGAAAGATCTTTTTTCCCGGTCCGGCCCGGGAGGTGACGGAGGATGACCTTTGCCGGCTGCTCGCCCTGCTGGAAAAAGAGCCGGAGCGGCGGCAACGCCAATCCAGGGGGCTGTTCGAGTTGTTAAATCCCCAGGGAATTGAACGCGTAGTGGATGCCCTTTTTGAGATGCATTCGCCCAACTGAAAAATAACCAAGCTATGCCCGGTTTCAAGATCGGTGGCCGACCGATAGGAGATGGACATCCCGTTTTTATCATCGCCGAGCTTTCCGCCAACCACAACGGCGAATTCGAGCTGGCCAGAAAGACCATCGCTGCTGCAAAAGAAGCAGGGGCGGACGCCATCAAACTGCAGACCTACACCCCCGATACCATCACCCTCGACAGCGATCTGCCGCATTTTCGCACCCGGGAGGATTCGCCCTGGGCCGGGCAAAAACTCTACGACCTGTATGCCAAAGCCTACACGCCCTGGGAATGGCACGAGGCGCTGCGCAATTTTGCCCGTGAATTGGGGCTGATCTTCTTCTCTTCGCCCTTTGACCCCACCGCCGTCGATTTACTGGAAGACCTGGATGTGCCGGCCTACAAAGTAGCATCCCCGGAGATCACGGACATTCCCCTGATCCGCTACATCGCTTCCAGGGGCAAGCCCGTCATCCTCTCCACGGGCATTGCCCGCGAAGACGACATTGCGCTGGCCCTGGACGCGTGCCGGGCAGCGGACAATGAGCAAATCGCCCTGCTCAAGTGCACCTCGGCCTATCCCACACCGCTGGAGGAGGTCAACCTGGCCGCGCTGCCCCTGCTGCGCGAGCGCTACGGGGTCGTTCCCGGCCTGTCGGACCACACCATGGACGTGGTCGTGCCCGTGGCGGCGGTGGCGTTGGGGGCAAAGATCATCGAAAAACACCTCATCCTGGACCGCGCCCTGGGCGGGGTGGACAGTTCCTTTTCCCTGAACGTGGACGAGTTCCGGGAAATGGTGGAAGCCGTTCGCAAGACCGAGCTCGCCCTCGGTCGCCCTTCCCTGGAGCCCTCTCCCCGTCAGCTCAAAGGCCGGCGGAATGCCCGTTCGCTATTCGTTGTCCAAACGATTGAGGCCGGGGAGGCGATTACGCGGGCAAACGTGCGATCGGTACGGCCGGGTATGGGCTTGCATCCCAGGTACTTTGAGGAAGTGCTGGGGAAGAAAGCCCTGCGGCGGCTGGAAAAAGGCACCCCGCTGCAGTTGGCGGACCTTTCGTAGATCAACCGTCCACGCTGGTATCCAGTAGGTAGGAATCGAGATCAAAACCCTCCCTTTTCAGGCTCTGGCCCGACTCGTCCAGAAAATCAATGGCCTCCATGGCTGCCCGGAAGGCCTGGTGGCACTGAGCAGGGGTATCTCCTGCGGTCACTATGTAGAAAAAGCGATCGCCCCCGTGCCGCAGCGGGGTAATGTGGGGAAGGCCGGAATGATGCTGAAAATAATCGGCCTCCAGCACCCCTTCAATTGCCAGGGCTTGGTCCTTCCCCTTCAGCTGGGCGACGTGGCCCTCTTTTAACGGCCCGGGGTAAGCGTTGAGGAAAGATATGATCCCCGCCGGATAGGAAGGCAGCGTCCGGTAGCTTTCATAGGCCTTCACCTCGCCCAGGCAGATATCCAGATAAAAGGCGGTGAGGTCGATCCCGCTGGCATGTTCCATCAGCCTATTCATGACACCCCCGGGGATCCGCACGCCGATCTCCAGAAACACCAATTGCTGATCGCCCTCCATGATGAATTGCGGAAAGACGATGGCGTGCTCCAGTTCCAGCGCGCTCACCAGCTGCCGGCACTTTTCCCGGACGGCACGCTCTATGCGGTCCTCGTAGCGCGACGGGTACAGGTGTCTTTTGACCAGGCCGAAAGATTCCCTGTCCTTCATGCGGTCGGAGATGATCAGATCCCTGATCTGACCGTTGTAAACCGTGAATACGGCATTGATCTCCGGCCCTTCCGCGAACCGCTCCAGGATGACCCTTCCCTGGTAGGCTTGTCCCACCGATTGTTGAAAACGATCTTCCAGTTCGTCCATGTTCCGGATTTTGAACAGCCCGGTTTGTCCGCCCGTATCACTGGACTTGATGACCAGGGGAAAGCCGGTTTGGCGGGCAAATGCCCGGGCTTCCGCCAGGCTGGTGGGGTGGGCATAGGGAAGGTCGTTGATCCCGGTTTCGGTGAAGATCCGCCGCATCTCGATCTTGCTCAGGCTCGCCTGTACGCTGTTCAGATTAAAGGTGGGCAGCCCCATCCGGCTGGCCGTGTAGTACATGGAGTACAAGCCGGATTCGGTGATCATGGAAGTGATGGCATCAATGCCCTCCCGGTGCGCATAGGCGGCGATCTTTTCGTGATCGCGCGTGCTGGCCAGCAGAAACCCATCGGCCAGTGCTCTGCCCGGCGATTCGGGATTGCCGTCAGCAAGGAGGGTGTGGTAGCCCCGGGTTTTACACCTTGCGATCATGGGCAGCTGTTCCTTGCCACCTCCCAGTACCAGTACTTTTTTTGATGCGTCGGGCATATGCGTTGAGCTAAAATTTCAGAATGATCAGCTTGTTGTTCGGCACCTCAAAGGCATTCATCCTGGCGATGTTGCCGTACCGGTGAATGGCCAGAAGGCCGCGGGTGACCGCGCCGTGACCGAAGGCGAGCAGCTTGTCGCAATGGCGGTATTTTTTGAGCAGCTCAAAGAGCCGGTCCTGGAAGCCGGATAGCGGTTCGCCCAGGGTGAGCTCGAGCGCGTTTTCCTGCCAGGAGGGCGAGGTTTCGGCGATCAGCTTGTCCTTGGGCTGCCCCTCGTAGGGGCCAAAGTCCAGCTCATTCAGTAGGGGCTCCGGCCTGCCTGGCGAATAGCCGTACAGCGTTGCCGTTTCCCGCGTGCGCTTGTACTGGCTGGTCAGTACGTAATCGAAAACCACAGCGTCCAGCACGGCCTTATTGGACTGCACGGCTTCCAGTACTTCCGCCGTGGGCGGAAGGATGCCGATGTCCTTTTTGCCCTGCAGAATGCGCCGCTGGTTCCAGGAGGTCGGCAGGTGGCGTATGAGGTACCAGTTCATATCAGGTGTTCATATCAAAGGTTTCTTTGCGCAGTCCCTGCCGCTGGGCTTCCAGGACGAGCACACCCTGGGGAGCAATGTTGCCGAGATTGACGTTGGCGCCCACCTGATTGATGAAGAACATCTGGGCCTGGGGGGTGGGCGCTTCGAAAATGAGCCAGTCAGCACCGACCTCCTTGATGATGTCGGCCACCAGTCCGGTGCGGATCTCCCCGGACTGCCGATACACCCCGGCGGTGCCGGAATTGCGGCCCTCCGTGATCACGTAGGTACTGCCGGCAGCACGAAGGCTCTTGATTTCGCGTATCCACTGGCTGGGCGGCATGATCTTTTCGGCGTCCTTGCTGCCCACTTCCGACAAAACCTCAAACTCGCCGGCGAAGCGCTCAATGAGGCGCACCCGCTCTTCGAGGCTGATGTCGATCGAGCCGGCCGAAATTTCTACCGTGCGGACCCCCAGGTCGCGAACAAAGGCCATGTAGTCGTCTACCTTGCCCTGAATGTAAAATTTTTCGAACAGGGTGCCGCCCAGATAGACCTTTACATCCATGCTGTGATACAGTTCGACCTTCTTTTTGACGTTGGGCATGACGTAGGCCGTACCCACGCCCAGCTTGGCATAGTCAATGAACGAATGAAAATCGTCGAGGATATGCCGGAGCTCGCCGACTGAACAGCTCACGTCGTACAGGGAGGTGAGGCCGGTCGAACGCGGCTTTTCCGTGCGGATAGGAAGTTGAAGGGTGCGCATGCGGGAAAGAGATTTGGAAAGAGGCGAAAATAGGGATATTTGGGAATCGAGCCACGCGCGAGAGGATTCGGGACGTTGTGGCTTCCGTACGCCGGCCAGGGGCGGTCTGCCGCATTTCCGGTGTTCCTGCGTTTTCGAAAGGGCTTTGCTCCGGTAAAAATCACGCGATGGGGGTACCGGTCCTGCTTCCGTATATTTGCGCATTCTATGAGGATCCTGTTCTATTCCATTCAGGGCTTGTCGCCCTTTCACTTCGGCACGGAGCTGGAGATCATGACCCGTTTGCAGGAAGAGGGGCACGAAGTGCACGTGCTGGCCTGCAATCAGGCCCTGGACAGTTGTTTTTTCAACCCCTGCCACAACCTGCTGGGCTGTGCCATCTGCCAGGGGCGCACCGATACGTTCTTGAAAAAGATCGGAATACCGGCTGAGCGGATCCACTACCTGACCGATCATTCCGCCGACGGTCCGGATACCGAATTGGCCTTCGGGGACCTGGACGAATTGCTCCGGCTGGATGTGGACGGCCTGGAGATCGGGCGGGGAGTGGCCTCTTCGGCCATTTCCACCTTTCGGGATTACCAGCTCACCGACCAGGCCGACAAGAGCGAATACCTGGCCGTTCAGTGGCGCATGGCCCGGCAGGTACTGCGCGACTTCGGCCGGCTGGCCCAACAGCTGCAGCCCGACCGGGTGTACCTCTTCAACGGGCGCTTTGCCGAGTATTTCCCGCTGGTGGAATACTGCCGAAAGCACGGCATTGACTACGTTACCCACGAACGGGGCAGCACCTATCAATCGTATGCCTTGTACCCCAACAGCCTGCCCCACAGCATCACCGTCCGCCAAGGGCGCATAGCTGAACACTGGGCAGCCGCCGACCCCGAAGGGCGGGAGCGCATTGGCAGGCAGTGGTTTACCCGGCGGCGAAAAGGCGTTCTGCCCGACGCCAAGAACTTCGCCCGGGAACTGGCGACAGGGACCATGCCCGAAGGTTTCGATCCCGACCATATAAATGTGGCCGTATTCAACTCCTCGGAAGATGAAATGAAGGCCATAGGAGAATGGCAAACGCCCCTGTATCGCCACCAAAACGAGGCGATCCGCAACATACTCGAGGGCTTCCGGGGGCGTCCCGGCGTGCATATCTACCTGCGAATGCACCCCAACCTCCGGGGCGTGGACAACGTGCAAACGCAGGAACTGTACGAGCTGGATTACCCCTACCTGACACTCATTCGCCCCGAGGAGCGCATCGATACCTACGCCCTGCTGGAAGCCTGCGACAAAACGATCAGTTTTGGATCCACCGTCGGCATAGAAGCCACCTTCTGGGGGCGTCCGTCCATTTTGTTCGGCAAGGCGTTCTACGATCAGCTGGATGCGGTGTATCGCCCCCGGTCGGTAGACGAACTGATCGGACTCGTGCTGGACCCGGGCCTCCCGCCCAAGCCCTGCGCACACACCCTGCCCTACGGCTATTTCCTCAGCACCTTCGGCCGGCCGTTCCGGTATTTACAGTATCGCGACAAACACCATGCACAATTCATGGGGAAGCCCATGCGGCGCATTCACGCCGCCACCCTGTGGCGCTTTCTGCAATACCTGCCCCGCCTGGGCTGGTGGAACCGGATGAACCGGCTCATTTTTGGTCGCTCTATTACCTGGCGGGATATTTTCAAGCTCAAGTCACATACCGTTGAAAAGATCGGCTGACAAGAAAAAGGTGCTCGTCATTACTTATTACTGGCCGCCCTCCGGCGGCATCACCGTGCTGCGCTGCCTCAAGATCGTGAAATACCTGCGCGACTTCGGCTGGGAGCCGGTGGTGTATACGGCCGAAAATGCGCATTATCCCTCCCTGGATCCCTCCAACCTCCGGGACATCCCCGAGGGGCTGGAGGTTATCCGTGGCAGGATCTGGGAGCCCTACGCCCTCTACAAGAAATTTACCGGGCAGGCCCGGGAAGCCAATGTCAACAACGTCTTTTACACCTCGGAGGAGGAGCAGGGAGCTGCCCACAGACTGGCCGTATGGATCCGCAGCAATTTTTTCATTCCCGATGCCCGAGCCCGCTGGATTCGGCCTTCGGTACGCCGCCTGATGCAGTACCTGAAAGAGCATCCGGTAGATGCCCTGTTCTCGGACGGTCCTCCCCATACCAATACCCGTATCGCGACCTTGATCAAGCAAAAGACCGGTATACCCTGGCTGGCCGACTTCCAGGATCCCTGGACGCAGGTAGATTACTATCAGCTCCTTCGCCTCATGCCCTGGGCAGATCGCAAACACCACCGCCTGGAACAGGAGGCGTTTGCCGCAGCCGACAAGATCACCATCGTCAGCCCGACCTGGCGCGAAGAGCTCATGGCGCTCGGCGCACAGAACGTGTCGGTCATTCCCTGGGGATTCGATCCCGACGATTTCCCCCCAACGCCCGTCCGTCCGCCCGCGTCCTTTTCCCTGGCGCACATCGGCATTATGGGATACGACCGCAACCCCCGGCAGCTTTTCCGGGCTCTGGCCCGCCTGAAAACGAACTACCCGGCCCTGGATCAGGAGCTGGAGCTGCGTTTTGCCGGGCAGATCGATCACTCTGTGCGGGCTTCCCTGGAGGAAGCGGGGCTGGCGCCCCATCTTCATTTTCTGGGCACGGTGCCCCGCGAGGAAGCCCTGCAACTGGCCCGGGAATCTGCCGTTCTGCTTTTGCTCATCAACCAGCAGCCCAATGCGCAGGGGCGCATTCCGGGCAAGGCCTTCGAGTACCTTGCGGCCCGGCGGCCCATTCTCAGCCTGGGCCCTCCACATGCCGACGTCTCGCGCATGATCGAGGAGGTGTGTGCGGGGCGCGGCATTGCCTACGAGGCAGAAGACGCCCTCTACCGGCAGTTGGAAGAGTGGTATTTGCAGTACCGCGCCGGTCGCCTGCAGGCGCCGCTGGACACCTCCATCGAGCAGTACTCCATCCGAAACCTCACCAGGCGCATGGCCGGCTTCCTGGATGAGATCGCTGTGCATGCCGATGCCTGATCAGGCTTTCGCAGGCAGTTGCAATACGATGTACAAGGCCGAGGTCACCACATTGCGCAGCCCGGGCAGCGCTGCGACCAGCGGGCTTTGCTTTCGGGGTTTCAGGCCGAACTTCGTCTCGTAATTGGGTTGGATGAGGTAAGCCTGCTGGCGCGCGATGCGATAGCCTTCCTCGCGGACGATGCGCAGAAAGCGATCGATGCTGATGCCCGTTGCCTTGATGTCCAGGAGCTCTTCGATGCGCGATTCGGGCTCGCCGCCCCAGCGAAGGACCTGCCGGTACAGGAGGTTGGGCAGGAGATGGTAGTAGGGGAGTTTGGACAACAGCGGATGCGCACAGATCTGCTGGTGCCCTCCAAAGGGCATATACCAGGGCGGAAAGCCCAGGAAGAAGAGGCCATCCGGTTTGAGAAAGGCCTTGGCGTAGCCCATGAAACGCTCCTGATCGGGAATGTGCTCGATCACATCCCGCATAAGGATAAGGTCAAAGGGTTCGGACAGCAGGGGCATGGCCTGGTAAATATCTTCTGCGTACAGTTCGAGGCGGTCCCGCTGCGGGTGGCCTTCGAAAAAAGCCTCGGCCAGCGCGATGCGATGCGCAGACAGGTCCACCCCGACGCAGTGGCAGCCCCGCTCCAGGAAGGGCTTGAGGTTGCCCGCTTCGCCACAGCCGATCTCCAGCACCCGCATGCCGGCCTGCAACGGCCGGACCTCCTCAATAAAGGGAATGACGTATTGGTCGGTAGTGCGGGCCTGTTCCCGGAAATACTGCTGCTTGTTCTGGTGCCTTTCCTGCATGGCACTACTTTCTTCGGCGTTTCCGCTTTTTGCCGGGGGCCTTCTTTTCGGTGCGCCGGGCTTTGGGCTGGGTTGCGGCTTTCCGCGGCTTTGGCTTTTCCTCGGCCGGGGGCGTTTCTCGCGCCTTTTTGCGCACATGCAGCACGATGTAGGTGCCCAGGGCCAGGAGCAAGAGGGAAGATGAGATCCAAGACAGGGTGCGCCCCAGCACAAAACTTCTGGGAGCAAACACAAATTCGTGCTCGTGCTGCCCGGCCGGCACCCGCATAGCCCGCAGGATGTAATTGACTCGGATGTGATCCACCGGCTCGCCATCCAGATAGGCCTGCCAGCCTTTGCCGGGGCCGTACCAGATCTCCGAAAAGACGGCCAGCTGCTCGCTGCTGCTGTTGCTTTGGTATTTCAGGTGATTGGGCGCATATTCCGTCAGTTCGATCTTGCCATTGGGCCGGGGATCGAAGCCCTGTACGTATTCGCCAAACTCCGGGGTCCGCACCACAGCCGTCCGGGCCGGATCGATCTCGTTCAGCGCATTGATCTCTTCGTTGGGGGTTTGTACGGGGCGAATGTCGTCCACAAACCAGGCATTGCCCAGGGCATCCGGATTGGCCTGCACCTGTTCCTGGCCCGGCTGTCCGCTGATGATGTAGCGGGTATTCAGCATGTTGAGCACCCGTTGGTTGTTCCGGGAGATATGCCGGTCGATGATGTCCTGGTAGCGCTGGAGTTTGGCCGCGTGGTAGCCGCCGATGGTCTTGTGGTAAAAGGAGGCCTGGGCCGAGTTGAAGGTGTTGATCGAAAGGTCGAGCACCCGGTAATTGGGGGTTTTGTCCCGGAGGATCTGCTCGTCCACGGGCCGCATGGGGAAGGGCCGCTCCACTTGCCTTTTCGCCGTGAAGTTCTCCTCGGTCAGATAGCGGCGCCCCACCGTGAAGACGTCGAAAAGGAGAAGGATACCCAACCCGCCCAGGAGGATGGCCCGGCCGGCCTTTTGCTGGATAAACGCCCAGATCAGGGCGCTGCCGAGCAGCACCAGCGCCAGGGCCCGCAGGGCATCGCGCCGCATCATGGCCTGGCGGTCTTCCAGGATAGCCCCGGCGTCAAATCCGGCCTGCACGTAGCGGGCGTCGCCGGGATTGCTGAACTCGAACAGGGAGGGGCCAATGAGCCAGAAAACCGCCGCGATGGCGGCCAGGGTGCCTCCGGCAATGTAGAGGGCCCGCAGCGCTTCCTTGTGCGATGCCTTGCCGCTGGCA
>JAJDFU010000311.1 GCA_020528935.1 Saprospiraceae bacterium
CCTTTTCAGCCTATCATAAGCAGGAGGCGAGAAGTTGGCACCTTGGAAGACATCCTATTACCATTTTAAATTGAAGATGGCGTATAAAGAAACTGGTCTATGTTTCTTCTAGTCAAGGCATGAGCGAGCGAAGGCTCGTGAACCGCGAAGTGGAAGGAATGGCCTGGCATAGCCTGAGCTACGGCGAGGATTTGTAACGAGGAGTAGGCGAAAAAGAGGCGGGTTTCATGCGTCATTCTCATTTTAAAATGGTGTTATCCTTGAAACCGCGAATAATCCGGCCTGATACCGGGTATTTATACCGACAAGGAAGTGGTTGGGGACTTCAAAGCCCTTCGAGTAGGGTAGGCAGGTGCGTGAAAAGGTTTTGGGCGCGCCCGGGCCACTTCGTTGCCGGTATGCGACTTTTTATTTTTTAAACGGTATTAATTGAATGCCCTGAGCGGATCGGCATTGTTGCGTTCGTAGGGAAGCTTGAGAAATTCGAAAGGGCCCGGCTTTACGCGAATGAAAAAGGAATAAGTGCCGCGGTTGGGCTGCCAGTTCATACCCAATTCCCAGCAGTGCAGGTCGCGGAAGAAACCGACGGAGGGGTAGGTGAGGCCCTTGTTCACGAAATCGTAGCCGAAGTTACCCACGTTGATGGTCCACTTGTTGGTAATCCGGAAGTTGCCCTGGATGTTGATGGAGTTCACGGAAATGGAAAACTCGTCTTCCACCCAGCCCATGACCAGGTTGTGGCGGACGGTAATGCCTTCCAGCAGGTCGTAGAAATCGTTGAAGCGCTCGGTCTTTCGGGAGGAGGGGCTTTCGTCCTCTTCGTCCTCGCCCTTGCGCCCCGGGGAGAAGACTTTTCTGAGGCGGCTCAGGTTGAGGTTGGTATTAAAGGTGGCCGAGGCCGACAGGAAGCGCAGCGGGCGGCGCCGTTCTTCCCAGACTGTGGTATTGATGCGGCGGCCTTCGGCATTGGCGATATAGGGGTCGAACGAAGCATTGAGCCGAACGGAAGTGATGCCTTTCAGGAAGCGGGTGGCCCCGTTGACACTCACAATGCTCCAGCGCAGGGAATCCGCAGCGAAATTGTAGCTGCCGCTCACGATGATGTTGTCCAGCAGCTTCAGTTTTTTGGCTTCGTTGTCCTTCCTGGACCAGTATTTGGCCTCGAAGATATTGTTGAAGGAATAAGTGATGCGCGCACTGACCCCCCCGCCGGGCGGACCGCCGAAAATGGCGCCGTCGAAGATGGAGTACCTCAGCGTATCGATGGGATCTACCGACCCGCTCAGCACGGTGCGCTGATAGCGGTCCAGATCGGTATCCGGCGAATAGGAAAAGCCGATGGAGGGCTTGAAGGTGTGGCGGAAACCGCCCCGCCCGATGGGCAGGGTGCCGAAGAGCTGGGTGTTGAGCGAAGCGCCGATATCCACGGTGCGCCAGCTCTCAAAGCCGGTTGCCTGCCGGTCGCCGATAGAGTCGTTGACGATCACATCGTCGAGGATCTCCACGATGTTGCCTTCGTCGTCGAAGATGGTATCGGTCCTGATGGTCGTCTCGGTAAACAACTCCCGCCTCAGGGTGCGCAGGTACCAGGTTTCGGTGTAGTTGATCCGGGGGTTGAAATTCAGGTACCTGAAGAGCTTGAAGGAATTGGAGAGGGTGGCCTGCTGGCGCGCTCCGAAGCGGGCATCGTCCAGGGTCTTTTGCGTGAACAGCGAGGTGTCCGTAGCCGTAAACCGGTTTTGCACGTCCGCGTTATAGGTGATCGCAATGGTCTCGTACCAGCGCTCCTTGCCACCCGCTTTTTTAAACGGAAAAATGTTCTGGGTGCGGAAGTTGAAGTTGGGCAGGGTGACGTTCACCTCCCGGCTCCGCGTATTCTGGCTGTGGGTGAGGCCGATGCTCATGCTGATGGGCTTGTTGCGCCATTGCTTGCGAAACTGGAAGTTGGAGCGCAGGGTGTTTTCCAGTACGTTCTGGGCATCGTTATTGACGCGGCTCTGGTATTGGTTGGCCTGAATGTTGATGCTGCCGCCAAAGGTATTGGTGGGGTGGGCCGACGGATCCTGGTTGTGGTTGAGGCTGATCTGGTACGAGTTTTCGCGCAGAATGGTGCCGTCGCTGGCCTCGCTGCGGCGGCTGTCGAAGGCGATGTTGAAGGTGCCGCTGTACTTGTAGCGCTTGCGGTACTGCCCGTTCAGGCCGGCGCCGAAAGTTCCCTTGAGGTAGATGTTGAAGAGCACCGATAGATTCAGGTAATCCGATACGGGAAAGAACCAGCCCACGTCGCGCAGGCCGAAGCCCCACTGGTCCGAATACTCGTAGTCGCGGGGGAAGAGCAGGCCGCTGGAGCGGCTTTTAGTAATGGGAAAAAAGCCGAAAGGCAGCACCAGCGGGGTGGGTACGTTCATGATCTCCAGGTTGGAGGGCCCCACGACCACCAGCTTGTTGGGGATGACCTTCTGCTTGCCGCTGCGAATGCCGAAGTGCGGCTCTTCGTGCGTGCAGGTGGTGAAAATGGCGCCTTTGCTGTAGGCTACGTCCTGCGCCTCCCGGCTGGTATCCACCTGCTCGCCTTCGCTGATGAATTTGGATTTCCGGCCGCGCACGTAGATCTGGTTGTACTGGGTGCTCACATCGTACACCACGCCCTTGCGGGTGCGGAAGTTGTACTGCATGCGTTCGGCCTGGAATTCCTGGGAGCCGTCTTTGAACAGGGGTTTTCCTACGATCTGGCCGGAGCTGTCGGGCAGGCCCTCGGCCGTCACCAGCCCCGTCTCCCAGCTGTACACGATGTGATCGGCCTGGAGGGAAATGTCCTTGTACTTGACCTCGGCGTCCTCGTACAGGTGGATGACCTTTGCCCGGTTGTCGATGATCATGGAGTCTTTGGACTCGTAGCGCACCCGGGAATCTATGGAGTCTTCCGAGACGCGGTAGCGATCGCGCAGGGAAACGGAATCGCGCAGCAGGGTATCCTGGCGCAGGCTGTCGGGCAGCAGCAGGGTATCGGTCGCATCTTAAACCCTCTGCGCCCGGCGCAGAAGAGGAGGAGGGGCGATCCGGGGGGACCACCGGCCG
>JAJDFU010000058.1 GCA_020528935.1 Saprospiraceae bacterium
TGCTCCCTCCTGAGGATATCCGCGGACCTTACGCATTACACCACGGAAAACGGCCTGCCCTCCAACGGCATCAAGGGCATGGCGTGGGATGCCGAGCGGCAGCTTCTCTGGCTGGCTACCGAGGCCGGTATTTTGCGCTTCAACGGACAGTTTTTCACCGTCTTTGATCAGGGAAATTCGCCTTGGCTGCATTCCAATCGCATCGGTTACCTGGGTAAAATGCGAGGCGGGGCCGTTTTCGGTACTTCGGAAACCGGCGTGCTGTTTGCGATCGATGGCTTAAAGCCGCAACCCAATATCCATCTGAGTTGGGGCCATTCCATTCCTGTGAAATCCTTTTACGTCTTCGAGGATCCACTAGCCCTGGAACGGACCGATCTGATGCCCTGGCAGGGATTGAAGGGCTTCACCTGGCCTGCATTTCAACTGGTTGGCTACCAGGACGAGCAGCTTTTCATTCGCCGGGATTCGAGCTTGTTTCGGTTCTGCCCGGGGATGGCCGAGCCGGAGATCTACGATACCCTTTTTTCATCTGCTCAATGGTTCTCCATCGGGGAGGAGCTTTTTCTTTTGGATGAAAAGGGGAACAGTTGGAGCTACCAGCCCGGAGCAATGGCATTGAGCCGGCTGCCTTCCCCTTGGCAGGAGGAGATCCTCCGGCGGAGCGAAACCCATCCGGAGGATTGGCGGGTGATTTGGAGACTCGGGCAGAAGACCCCCATACTCCTCAGCGGCAACACAGCCTGGGCCCTCCGTTGGAGGCGGGGCGGGTTACAGGCCGATTTTATTTCGGATGCGGTGCCCGCCAATAGTTATTTCGTGTTTGCCCATTACTGGGAAGAAGGCCGTCAGCTTTTTCTGGCGACCGACGCCAAGGGCTTCTATCAGCTCCGGCAGCCCTCGGTCCGCCAATGGACGGAACCCCGCTACGGCGATCCCGCCCGCAGCAAGTCCAGCTACAGCCAGGTACTGCTGCCCAGCGGCAACATCCTGACCCAGAACGGCCAGGTTTTCGGGCCGCACGCCCAGCCAACTTTCCCGGACTGGTTTGGCCGTGGAAATATCGGGCGAAATATCCACGTCCACCCCAATGGGGAGGACCTCCTTTTTTCCTGCCAGGATACCTTGTACCATTGCTCGGGCAATGCAGATTCCTGTCGGCCTATATACCATTTTCACGGACTGGACCGCGCCGCCTTTTATCCCTTGAGAGCTGAGGAACAGTTGCTGGCCAATCGGGGATCAGAAGCCGTTTGGGGCGGCATTTGGCATTTGCGCAAGAACGCCGCAATAAGATATCACACCTTCCGGGAATCCTGGGATGAGCTGCCCCCTTTTTACGCCCTATTCCCCTGGGCGGATCACCAATTTGCCCTGGCGACCTGTTCGGGGCTATGGTTGTTCGATACCCTGGCCCGCCAGTTGGACACCCTTCCCGGTACCGAGGCGCTTTGTATTCGGACCTCCTGGCGGCATGAAGACTATGTATTCCTGGGCACCTACGGCGACGGCATCTGGGTGTACCAGAACGGAAAATTGCGTGCCCTGCCGCTCGATCCGAAGCAATACCTGCTGTATGCCCATTGCTTTCAGCCGGACAGCTTTGGCTACGTTTGGATATCCTCCAACCGGGGCTTGTTCCAGGTACATCTGAACGACCTGCTCGACGCCGCCAACGGGGCGGATCAGCAGGTGTTTTATCGCTATTTCGGACTCAAAGAGGGTATGTCGCTCACGGAAATGAACGGTGGCTGCAACCCCTGTGCCCTGGAGCTTCCCGACGGCCGTTTGTCCTTCCCCACTATGGACGGCCTGCTTTGGGTAGATCCGGCGAAGGTGACCGGCTGTTTTCCCCAGCCGGAACCCTATATTGAGGCCGTACAGGCCGGGGGGCAGCGCTTCGGCGGCGAGGCAGCGATCCGCTTCCCCGGCCCCGTTCGGGAGGTCAACTTCCAGTTGGAATATTCCTACTTCAGCAATTCGGAGAACAACTACCTGTACTACCGCCTGCTGCCCGACCGGCCCGACTGGAGGCTGATCGACGCGCGCAGCCCCCATCACTTGCGGCTCACTGACCTGCCATCCGGCACGCACCGCCTGCAGCTGAAAAAGCTTAACGGCTACGACCAATTCGCGCAGCGCGAAATGCTGCTGCACATCCCCTATCCCTGGTATGTAAACTGGTATGCCTTTCTGCTGTACGCCATTGGGCTGGGCCTTACCATCTGGATGATCTACAAGCTGTCTACGGTGCAATACGAACGCCGGCAACGGGAACTGGAAGCGCTGGTCGCAGAAAAAACCCGGGAGGTGCAGAAGAAAAATTCGGAACTGGAAGAAAACATCCGGCAGCTGCGTCGCCAGCAGACCATCCTCAACCGGGCCAGCCAACTGAAAAACCGCCTGGTGAGCATACTCAACCACGATATCATTACCCCGCTGCGGTTTCTGCATCTCACCGGGCGCAATCTGGTGCAGAACAAGGCCCGTATGCCCGGCGAGCTGCAGGACGAGTTGCTGGTGGAAATCGCCCATACAGCCGAGGAGCTGCAACAACTCTCCACTAACGTGCTGAACTGGATTCGCTATCAGGACCGGGGGCGGCCGGAACTGGCGTTTCGGGAAACCAACCTGCACGCACTGGCCGAACAGGTCAGGAAGTTACTGGCGGCCCCGGCCCGCAGTAAGAACACCCGTATCGTAAATGCCATCCCTCCGGATGCGGTAGTGCTCATTCCGGTAGAGCCCTTCCAGATCATCCTCCACAATCTGGTGTCGAACAGTCTGAAGTTCACTCCCGGGGGCCATATTGAGATGGGCATGCTGGCGGGAACCGAAAGTTGGAGCCTGTACGTTCTGGATAACGGCCAGGGTATGTCGCCGGCTCAGGTGGACCATATCCTGCGCGGTGAGGTGGTACACTCCAGCCCTGGGCCGGATCAGGTGCGCGGACACGGCCTGGGCTACCTCATCATCCGGGAGCTGGTGCAATTGCTGGGCGGCACCTTGCAGGTGGAAAGCCGGCCCGGATTCGGCACGAAGGTGATCATTGCTCTGCCCGCCTCACCCAACGACC
>JAJDFU010000366.1 GCA_020528935.1 Saprospiraceae bacterium
CGCAGGGAGGCCGGCGCGTGGCCTACCCGCTGGCCTGCCCCTGTATCCCCGTAATTGCC
Source organism: Saprospiraceae bacterium (assembly GCA_020528935.1). Classification (GTDB taxonomy): domain Bacteria; phylum Bacteroidota; class Bacteroidia; order Chitinophagales; family Saprospiraceae; genus JAJDFU01. Next base: position 60 of record JAJDFU010000366.1, read on the forward strand.
GGGCCGGTTCTGATTACGCCCAGCCGAAGCAGGTGACGCTACGACACTCCCGACACCAATCCCGCCAAAATTCAACAGGCCGGCCTGCTGCTGGCCCTGCGCACCGACGAGACCGAGAACGTGCGCAACCTGCCCTTCCACGCCGGCTTTGCAGCGGCCTACGGGCTGGGCAAGGAGGAGGCCCTGAAGGCCGTCACCATCAATCCGGCACGCATCTTCGGCCTGGCCGACCAGCTCGGCTCCCTGGAAGAAGGCAAGGTGGCCAACCTCTTCGTCTGCGACGGCGACCCCTTCGAGACGAAAACCCAGATCAGCCACCTCTTCATCAGCGGCTTCCGGGTGCCGCTGGACAGCCGCCACATCCGCCTGTACAACGAATTTCTGGAGCGGCAGCCGGGGCTGAAGAAGTAGGGCATTCGCTGGATAAACCGGCCGCAGCGGTGTACGTTGCCGGATCGATAAACCGGAAAAAGAGCCTATGGATGCTACCCTTTGGCGAACCCGCCTGCAAAGCCCTTCCCTGCAGTACGGCCGGCTGCATGCCCACGGCATTGAGGCTACCGGTACGGATGGATGGGGCAATCCGGCCTCCCCGGACCCAGCCGGTGACCGAACGCAATACGCCCTTTTCTCGGCCACCAAAACGGCTACGGCCATTGCCGTCCTTCAATTGATGGAGGCCGGCCGGCTGCAACTGGCCGAGCCGGCGGCAGACTACCTGCCGCAGTACGCTGCTATCCTGCAGGGCGTCTCGGTGCGGCACTTACTGAGCCATCAGTCGGGCCTGAACAACCCCCTGCCCCTGTCGTGGATACACCTCGCGGAGCAGGAGGCCGGCTTCGACTATGCGGGCTTTGCCCGCCGCATCCTGCAGGCCAAGGCCCGCCAAAAGCAATCGCCCGGTCGACGGATGGCTTATTCCAACCTGAATTACCTGCTGCTGGGCGAATTGATCGCCAAGGTGTCGGGCAAGCCCTACCGCCAGTACGTGCGGGAGCAGCTGCTGAACCGGCTGGATGCCGGGGAGGAGATCGGATTCCGGTGGGATGCGGAACGGGCGGCTGTGGGCTGTCATTCCCGCCGGGCCTTTTCGGCTCTGCTGCTGCGTTATCTGCTCGACCGGAAGACCTATCTCTACCGCCTGGATGGCCGCTGGCTGGGCTTCCGGCCCAACTACCTCAACGGACCGGCCTACGGCGGGCTCATCGCCAGTGCGCGCGGGCTGCAGGCCTACCTCCAGGCGCTGCTGCAGCGGCCGAGTCCTCTGCTCAGCGAGCCCGGCCTTCGCCTGCTGTTAGCCGGGCAACAGCTGGCCAATGGCCGGCCTGCCGGTATGGCCCTGGGCTGGTTTACCGGCTCGGTGCACGGGCATCCCTACCGCTGCCATGCCGGCGGCGGGGGTGGCTTCTACAGCGAGATCCGGCTGTACCCCGGCCTGGGCCGGGCCAGCTACCTGCTGCTCAACCGCTCGGGCTTCAGCGACCGGCGACTGCTGGACCGGCTCGATGGGCCCTGGCTGGCCCGGGTGGATGGATAAACAGGGGTTTGGGATTGGCCCAAAAGACCGGTGGACTACCTGCCGAACGGCTTTCGGATGGCTGTCGCCCAAAGCGGTCGATCCGCATCACCCAATCCGTAACCTGCGGCACCCGCTTACCGGAGCGGAGAAGGGATGTCCGGAACGGTCGGGTCACCGCAGCAGCGAAACCGCGGAACCCCACATCCCCAGCACGGCAAAAGCAGGTCGACGGCTTTCCAGTCCTATGGATTTTTTCGATATTGAAGAGAGCGTTGAGGCTCTACATGAAGTCAGGGGAGGGGAAGCCTCCCGTGCAGCCGGGTATGCGCTATTTTTGTTCAGATAGTAATACCGTTTTCAGGATAAAAGGTTTTTTATCCACATCTCAACGCGTTTTGTATTGTAACCATCTCTTTGTTTTTAATCAATTATTTCACAACTCCAGGAACATGGTGGTTTGTCCTTCCTGTAATTGGCTGGGTGTGTAAGCATACAAAAAGGGTATGCTTACACAAGCGGTATAAAGATGCATTCGAAAAATTCCCAGTACCAGAACAGATCAAAAAACCAAAAAATGGATCAGATCATCGAATTGAGGTCTCCGGACAACAGCGTAGCCTTCTTTCAGGACCTGAAAAGAAAAAGCGAAGAGCACTGGATGGAGGCAGAGTTGAATGAATATATTTACGGGCTGCAAACCCAACGACACACCAAATGGAAAAAAGGGCTGACCGAGGAAGAGATCGACGATTTTGAAAGCGAATTGGGGATGATCTTTCCGGCCGGATTGCGAAACTTTTACCGGGTGATGAACGGGGTCGATTTACCAGCAATAGACATACACGGGAGCAGCGGCGAAGAACCTACCTACTCGAACAGCTTTTATTCCTACCCCGGGCATGTGGAGGCTATTAAACAACGAATCCGTTGGATTTACGATGCAAACCAGGTTGATGCCGATCAGCTTTCCCAAAGAGGGATCTCAAGGATTTTTCCCGTGTACGGGCATCGTTTTGTCTTGATCGATGATGAAGACGAAATCGTACTATCCATGTACGGGAAGGACATCATTTACTGGGCAGACAATATTTCAAAAATGCTGGCAGGGCAAATTTTCGGGATGGACAGGCTGTCTGCCGAATTTCACAGCAATAAGGAGAATGCCGGAAGAGTAAAGTTCTGGCTGGATTGGCTCGATAATCAATAATGCCGTTGCACGGAAAAAACACCAAAGCGACCTTATCCATAACGACACCAAATCACTGCAGCAGACATGATCAAAACGACTATTCTGCCTGTTCTGGCAATCTTTGTCTGGATAAGTCTGACGCTTTTCCTCCGGAATGAGATCCTGCTCAAGGATTATTGGGTAGAGCATTTTTTCTCGCGAAGAGGCTATCGCCCCGGCAGCATTAGCGGATGACTGGCACCACACCCATTCGAAACGACCCGGGACTGAGACAGCTTGCTTCCCCCACCGGGGTGCTATACAGGCG
>JAJDFU010000242.1 GCA_020528935.1 Saprospiraceae bacterium
GAAGGGTCTGTTGTCGTGGGTCTGTTCGCCCAGGATGCGGCGGTGGTCGGCATCGCGGTTGGGGTCGTCGTACAGAAGATTCCAGCGCTGCAGGTTGGTGGAGATTACGCGGAAGCGAAATGGCAGGTATTTCAGGCGCTTTGAGATGCCGATCTGGATCTCGAAGGGCAGTCTTTCGCGTTCGCCTTCCTCCCAATAGGGCGAGAATTGAAATCCGATGTGGCGAAAGACCAGGGCCGCCGTAAAGTTGCCGGCCGTATCGAAATAGGTAGCGGCGACATCCACGGCCATGCCCACTGAAGTGTAGGTCTCGAAGCGGGAGGTCGCCAGCCGCAGGTTGGCGCCCACGCTCAGCCGGTCGTAGATCGCCTTGGCCCCGCCCAGGTTGATAGCCACCTCCGAGGCTTTGAAGGTGCCCAGGCGCTGGAAGAATTCGTCGGTGTGCTCAAACTCTCCATAGGAGATGTACTGAATGCCGCCCTGGAAGGTGGCGTCCAGCTTGTCGAAGTGGCGGGCGTAGGCCGCGTAGCCGTGGTTGATGCCGGCCAGGTGAAAGCTGTGGTTGACCGCAAGGGTGTTGTGCATGGCCCGGTTGAGCACCGAGGGGTTCTGGTAGCCGAAGCCCAGGTCCGCATCCCGCACGGCGATCTGGGTGCCGCCCAGGTAGGAGGTGCGGGCCGAAGGCGAGAGGTTCATAAACTCATAGACGTGCCGTCCTGCCAACGGCTGTGCCGGTACCTGCGAAAGGGAGAGCGCCCAGGCGATGCCGGAAAAGAGGAAGGGGAGTAAAAGTTGCCTCATGTCGTCGTATTGCTCACATTGTTTATCCTGCGCCGCCGAAAGGCCGGCGCCCTTTTGCCCTGCATGTTTTCTGCCTCAGTGTTCTGCTGTCCAGCGCGTGCGGCACAGGCCGGCCTCGCAATCCATGATGCGCTCCAATTCACCCGCCTCGTTGTACAGCCGGAGTTCGCCCTGTTCGAAATCGCCGTTGCGGTAGGCGCCTTCCGCCTTGAGCGCTCCGTTGGGGTGATACTCTACGAACGGCCCTTCTTCCTGGTTATTTTCAAAGGTGACCTTTTCCATCAGCTGGCCGCTGGGGTAGTAGCGCTTCCAGATGCCGGCCATGGCGTTATCGAGGTATTGCCCCTCCAGTTCCACCCGGCCGTTCTCGTGATAGAGGCGGTACGCCCCCTCATGGCGGCCGTGCACCAGGGTTTCCACGGAAAGGGTGTCGCCGTCGGGGAAGTAGAGAATGCGCAGGCCGTGGGGCCGGCCGGCTTTGTAGGTGCTCTGTTCGTACAGCCGCCCGTGCTCGTCGTACATGCGAAACGCGCCTTCCCGCAGGCCGTCTGCGCGGCGCTGCTGGAAGGCCATGCGGAAACCGCTCTCCAGAACGGAGTCCACAGTGACGAGCTCGGCCTTCCGGTGGCCGGCGCCACTGCAGGACAGCAGCATGAGCCCGAGCAGGCCCGTTATGCCGAAGTATTTCATACCGCAAAATGCATTTGCCGGGGAAAGGCATTCCCCACCCAATAACGCAGATTTGCACTTCAGCGTATGGAGCGGTCTAGTGGCTGTTTGACTCCGCCGGGACCTTTTGCACGATTTCGCGGCCTATGCTGCGGTAGTGAAACCCTTCCTGGCGCATCTGATCCAGATCGTAGAGGTTTCGGCCGTCGAAAACGACGGGCTGTTTGAGCAGCTGGCGCATCACCTTGAAGCTGGGTGAGCGGAATACGGACCACTCCGTGAGTATGGCCAGGGCGTCTGCGCCGATGAGCGCCTCGTACTGGTCTTCGCACAGCTTGACGCGGTCGCCGAACAGCCGGCGCACATTGTCCATGGCTTCGGGGTCGAAGGCCTGGACGTGCGCCCCTTCCCGGAGGAGTTCTTCTATGGTGTACATGGCCGGCGCCTCGCGTATGTCGTCGGTATTCGGCTTGAACGCCAACCCCCACAGGGCTATGGTTTTTCCCTGCAGCTGCCCTTCGAAGTGCTCCCGGATGTAGTCGGCCAGGCGCAGGCGCTGGCGGCTGTTCACCTCCAGTACTGACTTGAGTATCTTGAAATCGTAGTGGTATTCCTCAGCGGTTTTGCCCAGCGCTTGTACGTCTTTGGGAAAGCAGCTTCCGCCAAAGCCGACCCCCGGAAAGAGGAAGCGCTTGCCGATGCGGCTGTCGCTGCCCATCCCCATGCGCACCATATCCACATTGGCGCCCACCTTCTCGCACAGGTTGGCGATCTCGTTCATGAAGGTGATGCGGGCAGCCAGATAGGAATTGGCGGCGTATTTGGTCATTTCAGCCGAGCGCTCATCCATGAACAGGATGGGATTGCCCTGGCGCACAAAGGGATCGTACAAATGCTTCATCGCATTGCGGGCGCGTTCGCTGGAGGTGCCGATCACTACCCGGTCGGGCCGCAGAAAGTCGTCGACGGCCACCCCTTCGCGCAAAAACTCCGGATTGGAAACGACGTCGAAGAGCTCTTCGTCCAACTTGGCGGCCAGGCGACGGTGCACCTTATCGGCCGTGCCTACCGGTACCGTACTTTTATCCACCACAATGGTATACCGCTCGATGAGGTCGCCCAATTGGTCGGCCACGCCCAGCACGTAGGACAGGTCTGCCGAACCGTCCTCACCCGGAGGGGTCGGCAGGGCCAGAAAAATGATCTCTGCCTGGCGCACGGCCCGGCTAAGGTCTGTAGTGAATTCCAGGCGACCCTGTTTGGTGTTGCGTTCGAAGATGATGTCCAGCCCCGGTTCGAAAATGGGGATCTCACCGCGGTTCAGGCGGGCTACTTTTTCTTCGTTGATATCCACGCAGGTCACGTGATTTCCCGTCTCGGCGAAGCAGGTTCCGGATACGAGCCCTACATAGCCGGTCCCAACGACAGCAATGTTCATGAGAAGCTAGTTTTTTGAAATTGATGAATGAAGGACGGGTAGGCAGATAGCGTTACAAAAGTAGGTAAAAAAAACCTATGTCGCGCCACATTCAAGGGGGCTGTAATCGTTTTTAAGAAGGCCAAAAATAAGTATGTTTCGGGAGTAACCCTTTTACCAAAGCCAAAGGTCGGTGCAGAAGAGGATTCGGAATATTTTTTACAGCTTTCCATTGCAGCTTTTTGTGCTTCACCTGCGCAGCAATCTGCTGTTGTTGGCACTTTGGTTGATCCTGCTCGGGTTCATTTCCGGCAATCTGGGCTTCAAACTGGGCTTTCAATACCTCTTCCTGGACCCGGAATACCTGGGCAAGGTCCATTTCTGGGGCTTTTTCTTCATGGGGTTGGCCTTCGGGGGCTTCTTCATGACCTGGAACCTGACCACCTACCTGCTCAACGCCCATTATTTCCCTTTTCTGGCCTCCTTGTCCCGGCCGTTCACCAAATTCTCGAACAACAACCTCCTCTTACCCACCCTTTTCTTTATCTATTTCCTGGCCAAGGTCATGCATTTTCAGCGCAACTTCCAGCGCTGGCAATGGGACGAGATCGTCTTCCTGCCCATCGGAATGCTCAGCGGGACCCTGGCGCTGGTCCTGTTCTACACCATGTACTTCCGGTACACCAACCGGGACATCTCCCATTATGTCGGAACCCAGAGCGCGGATAACGCTCCGGGAACCGTGGCGCCGGGCCGCCCCGATGTGGACCTCGACTTCATCAAACTGGACGCCGGGCGCATTCCGGTACACACCTACCTTACGGAGCGCTTCCGGCTGCGGCTGGTGCGCAGTGTAGCCCATTACGACTCCAAGCTGCTGCTCAGTATCTTCCGGCAAAACCACCTCAACGCCCTGTCCATTCAGCTCATGACCCTCATCCTGCTGATGTTCCTGGGGTGGCTCATCGACTTTCCGGTCTTTCAGATCCCGGCCGGCGCCAGTATTTTCATCATGTGCAGCGTATTCGCCGCCCTGATCGGAGCGATCAATTACTGGTTTCACGAATGGCGCAACACCATCGTCATCCTGCTGCTCCTGCTGGTCAATTTTGCCACCAGCTTTCGCAGCGTCGGCCACCGCAATCAGGCCTACGGTCTGGATTACGAATCTGCCCCCGCCCAGTATACCCAAAAGGTGGTCACCAGCGACTCCCTGCTGCGGCGCATCGCACAGGACAAACAGGCCACGGAGCGCATCCTGGACCGCTGGCGCTACCAACTCACCGGCTCGCTGAACGCCCGCCCGAAGATGGTGCTCATAGCTGTAAGCGGGGGCGGATTGCGCTCGGCCACCTGGACCATGCAGGTGGTTCAGCAGGCCGACAGCCTGCTCAACGGCCGCCTGATGGATCACACGGCCCTGATCACCGGGGCCAGTGGCGGACTGATCGGCATGGGCTATTACCGCGAGTTGTATCTGCGCGAACAGTCGGGAGAGTCGCTGTGCCGGATGGCCCCGGAGCATATCGACCTGATTACCCGGGATCTGCTCAACCCCATTGCCTTCACCCTCACCACCAATGACCTCTTCCTGCCCTGGGGAAAGTTTGAAACCGGTGGCTTTGCCTACCGAAAAGACCGCGGCTACGTCTTCGAACGCACCCTGAACGCCAACGTGAACGGACTGCTGGACAAAAGCCTGTCGGACTACAAAAACCCGGAGCAGGCCGGGCTTATCCCGCTGCTTTTCATTACCCCCTCCATCGTAAATGATGCCCGGCGCCTCATCATTTCCGCTCAGCACGCCAGCTACATGATGCTGCCCCCGGTAGGCATCGCACGCCCGCAGGCCGTGGAGGCCGATGCCGTGGATTTCCACTGGCTTTTCGGGGAGCATCACGCGGACAGCCTTCGCTTTCTCAGTGCGCTGCGCATGAATGCCACCTATCCCTATGTGCTGCCTACCGTTCATCTGCCCACCGAACCGGAAATTCAGGTGCTGGATGCCGGCTTTCGCGACAATTACGGCCTGCTGTCGGCCACGCGCTTCATCCAGGTCTTTCAGGATTGGATCCGGGCGAACACCAGCGGTGTCGTGCTGGTGCAGATCAGCAGTTTCCAGAAAGTGGATGAGATCGAAGAAAGCGACCGCAAAGGCATCGTAGAATCGCTGGTCAACCCCATTGGCATCGCCACCCAGGTGCTCAACCTGCAGGAATACGAACAGGACAACACCATCGGCTTCATTCACGACATCCTGGGCCCCAACCGCTTCCACCACCTCCGCTTCGAGTACTACCCGCCCTCCAACAGCAGGATACACGCCTCCATCTCCTTTCACATCACCGAGCGGGAGAAACGCCAGGTCATGCAGGCGCTCCACCGCCCCGAGAATCAGTCGAGGCTGCGACGTTTGCAGCTCTTGCTGGCCGGCGATGCCAAACAATAGGGCCTTCCATATTGTATCTCTCGGCGTACACCCTTAAATCGGACCATGACACACATTCCACAGCATATATGGGAGGGCGCCTTTTCCTACCGGGAATATCGCGACCTCATCGATGCGCTGCTGGCTGAAAACCGCACGACCGGCTCCAATCACAGCGAAGCCATGCTTCACTACACCCGCATGAGTGCGGTGCGCATGAAGCGGCTGGACAAAACCATACGCCTGCTGCCCGAGGCACAGGAGACTTTGCGATCGGCGACCAAACCCCTGCACTGGCTGGTGCTCACCGAGGCCTGGTGCGGCGATGCCGGCCAAAGCATACCCGTAATGGCGGCGCTGGCAGGGCAGCATCCGGCGATGGACCTCCGGCTGATCCTGCGGGACGAGCATCCCGACATCATAGATGCGTTCCGGACGAAGGGCGGGCGCTCCATTCCCAAGCTCCTCCTGATGGACCCCGGCACCCTCGAAGTGCGCGCCACCTGGGGGCCGCGACCCGAAGAACTACAGCGCAAGGTCGAAAAAGACCGCGCCACGCTGGCCACCCTCACCGACCAGGCTGCCCGAAAGGCCTTCCTGCAGCAGACCATTGTCGAATCCCAGAAATGGTATGTACGGGACAAAACGAGGAGCATTCAGCGCGAGCTGATCCAAAGGCTGAAAACATCACAGGCGCCGGCAGACGGGCCGGTCAGGCCTGCGTCCAGCAATCGATGACGGTCTTGAGCGCGACGAAGAGGCCTTCCCGGCCCTCGGGGGTGACCCACCCGTCTTCGCAATCGGAAAGGGCGTCTTCGGCAAAAGCGAGCAGATCTTCCTGTTCGGTTTGCTCAAAAAAGGCATCGAGACGCTCGTGAAATACGCGGCTGGTATGCCCGGCGAGCACTTCCCAGTTGGCCTCCTCCCGCTCTGTCAGCCATTCGGGGCTCACCTCCGGGAGGCCATCTGGCCGGACCTCGGCTACCGATTCGGCGACGACCAGCACCAGATACAACAGATATTCCCGCTCTTGCCGCGTAAAAGCCTCGAAATCGGGCGAAAACAGCCACCCCAGGACGACCGGCTGCCGGGCCTGCAGGCTCTCTGCCAGGACCGCAAAGTCTTCCCGCTCCAGCTCTTTGCCGATGCGCTCGATTACCGATTCGGGTACAAACTCCATGGGCACGAAGGTTTGGCCTGGGGTAAGCCGCCTTACCCTCAAACGTCGTAGGTGATCTTCAGTTCCTTGCTGGTGGGATGGCTCTGGCAGGTGAGGATGTAGCCTTCCTGGACTTCCTCTTCGTCCAGGGCCAGGCAGGTATCCATGGTCACCGAGCCCTGCAGGACTTTAGCCATACAGGTAGAGCAAGCGCCGGCCGTACAGGAGTAGGGCGGGTCGTAGCCTTCGTCCAGCAGTACGTCCAATACGGTCTTTCCCTTGGGCACATACACTTCGATCTGCGCCCCGTCCAGCGTGACCTCCACCCGGGCCATGGCGGGCTCATCCTTTGAGCTGGCCGCAGCCTGGGGCGCTTCGCCGGGCACGATGTTGGAGAAGTGCTCCACATGGATGTTGGCCTTGTCTATGCCCTGCTCCTGCAGGCTGCGCTCGAGCTGGAGGTTCATATCGCCGGGGCCGCAGATAAAATACTCCGCCTCGCCCCCCCGTTGCGGATGCTCTTCGATAAACTGTCGGGCCACCTCCGCATCGATGCGCCCCACCTTTCCGGTCCAGGTCATTACCCCTTTGGAGAACAGGCCGGACAGTCCGCTTTTCGCTTTGTGTCGCCTGGGCCGGCTGAGGATGTATTCCACCTCCAGCTGCCCGGCGTAGCGCTGCTGCAGCTGATCCAGCTGCTCCCTGAAGATGATATTCTCCTCATCGCGATTGCCGTACAGCAGGAAAACGTGGCTCTTTGGCTCGCGCTCCAGCACCGTTTTCAGGATGGACATCAGGGGGGTAATGCCGCTGCCGGCCCCGAAGAGGTAGTAGGTCTTGCGTTGATCTTCCTGCAGTTCGGAATAAAAACGCCCCTCCGGCGGCATGACCTCGATCGAATCGCCTTCCCGGATGCGCTCGTGAATGTGACTGGAGACCACACCTTTGGGCACGCGCTTCACGGTGACGGCCAACTCGTCCTCCAGCGGGCTGCTGCTCATCGAGTAGGCCCGGCGCAGCTCGTCGCCATTGATCTGAAACTTCAGGGTGAGGTATTGCCCCTGGGTGTAGGCAAACTCGTCTTTCAGTTCAGGGGGAACCTCCAGAATGAGGGAGACCGTATCGTCCGTTTCGCGGCGTTTTTCTCGTATGTTGAGCTTGTGAAATTCCACGGCCATTTGTATTTTTCATTTTGGCGCTGCAAAATTAATTCGGTTTAAGGACGGCACGTCACAGCCTGAAGCGGCATCCGCTCCTTAACACCGCACATACGCGCTTGACCAATGAAATAGCTTGCGGCTTTTTATTGGTTAAGCGGTATAGGCAGCCTTTCCCTGCATGGCAACGAAAGGCAGTTTGCACGAGAACAACAGTCCGCAAAGAAAGCAGTTCAACCCAAACACCAGAAAGGATGAATTCGAGAGATTGGAAATACCTGATAGCTTATGTAGCCCCCCTTGCTGCGCTGGCCGGCTTGTTGTTGCGCGGCCCCTGGTCTTTCGGCAGCATTTACGTGGCTTTCGTTTTTATTCCCGTAGTGGAGCAGTTTTTACCGAAATCGGACCGGAACCTCTCCCGGGACGAAGAGGCGGTAAAAAGCAATATGCGCCTCTTCGACATACTCCTCTACCTCAACATACCCATATTGTACGGCCTGATCGCCGGCTACTTCTACGTACTCACCCATGTGGAATTGGCCACCTACGAGCTGGTGGGCCTCACCTGCAACATCGGCCTCATCCTGGGCACCTGCGGCATCAATGTAGGGCACGAGCTGGGGCATCGCGCCCGGAAATACGAGCAGACGATGGCCAAGATGCTCCTGCTGCCGCCCCTGTACATGCACTTCTTCATCGAGCACAATCGCGGGCACCACAAGAACGTGGCCACCCCCGAGGATCCGGCCTCGGCGCGCCGGGGCCAGACGGTGTACGGCTTTTGGCTGCAATCCGTGATCGGGGGGTACCTCCATGCCTGGAAGCTGGAAGCCCAACGCCTCCGGCGGAGGGATTTGCCCGTACTCAGCCTCCACAACGCAATGTTTCGCTTTCAGCTCATCCCGTTGGGCTATCTGGCTGCGATCGGCTTCCTGTGGGGCTGGCGTATGCTGACCTACGCCCTGGCCATAGCGTCCTTCGGCTTCCCCCTGCTGGGGAACGCCACTCAAACCGAAACCTACAGGCGAGGTCCGAGGACGCTGTCCGGCGGAGCGGCCCAAAAGGAGGGC
>JAJDFU010000394.1:0-6244 GCA_020528935.1 Saprospiraceae bacterium
GAGTCTTTGTGGGGACGGCGTCCCGCTTCAGGCTGCGCACACCACCTATCTTGCCTGGGGGGGCGTGGGGCGGAAGGAGCTTTACCGGCATGCTCCCATTCAGGTGGATTCGTTTGTGCTGGTGGAGGAAGCTTACGGGGTTGCCGTGCGGGTCAACGATCTGCCGGGGCAGGGCCGCTTCCGGTGGATCGAAGGAGGAGAGTCCCTGGAATTTGCCTATGGCCAGTGGTTCGCCACCGCTCTGGGCGCATTCCGGCTCGCCAAAACGCAGCCCGGCCCCCTCTCCTTCAGGGACCTGATCATCCGCATAGGCCATCCGGAGGACGTGGCCGCCGCCTATGCCAAGCGACTGAACGTACAGGTGGTGGGCGGCTTTTCCAGCGTGCTGGAATTGAGCCTTAAAGACCCGGTCCCGGCCCGGGGGAAGGCCGTACTCAACGGCCTGGTGTCCTCCTGGATCCGCGGCTCCGTGGGGGGAAAGAACCGGGGGGGGGAGTACGCCCTGGCGTGCAGGGACGAAGTGGTGGGTTTGCTCACTGCGGAATTGGCCGGGGGGGAAGAGCAGGGGGAGGGCTACAAGACCGAAAACGACCTACCCGTAGATGCTACCAGCGAGGCCGCCCGCCGACTGTCGAAGGTGGCTTCCGTTGAAGAAGAGCGGAGCCGCCTGCACATCCGGATGCAGGTGCTGACCTCCCTGATGGACTACCTGCAGCAACCCGAACACGCCCATGCCCTCATTCCTTTGGCCGGCACCTTCGGTAGCGACCGGCTCGGGGAGCTCATCGCCGCTTACAACCGCGGCCTGCTGGAGCGCGAGGAGATCAGCCGCTCGGCCGAAAGCGACAATCCGGCCCTCCTCCGGATGGATGCCCGGCTGGAAAGCGAGCGGGAGGTCATCGGCCGGGCATTGGAGGCCCGGCAGCTGCAGTGGCAGAAGGAACTGAGGATTTTGCGCGAAAACCAGCGGGAAAACCTGGCCTGGCTTCGGTCCATACCGCGCAGAGAACGGGAGTTGGTCGAACTGCAACGCCAGCAGACCATCAAGGCCAACCTCTATCTGTACCTGCTGGAAAAACGGGAAGAGACGGCCCTGTCCATGGCGGTGGCCGTACCCAATTCCCGCCTCATCGACCCGGCGCGCAGCACGAAAAAGCCCGTAGCACCCAATCCGGACCTGCTCTACGCCCTGGCCTGCTTCCTGGGGCTGGCCGTTCCGGGAGTGGCCATCCTGCTGCGCGAATTGCTCAACGACAGGGTACAGTCCGAAGAGGACATTCGCCGGGCTACCGCCATGCCCCTGCTGGGAGGGGTCACCCAGCAAAAGCGAAGCGACCGCCTGCTGGTGCACCCCCACAGCGATGCGCCGGCCGCCGAGATGTTTCGCCTGCTGCGCACCCGCCTGGGTTTTCACCTGAAGAGGGAAGGACCGGCCGTCGTGCTGGTTTCCTCCGCGATGAGCGGAGAGGGAAAGACCTTCGTGGCGACCAACCTGGCGGCCGGACTGGCTATGGCCGACCACCGCACCGTAGCAGTGGAACTGGACCTGCGCAAACCCCGCCTGGAGCGCTACCTCCTCAACGGGCAGGCCCCGGCCCGCTCGAAGGGGGTTTCACATTTCCTGGCCGGCCGGGCCCGTCTGGAGGACATCGTGCAGGCTCAGGGGCAGGAAGGGCTCTTCTACATCCCCAGTGGCCCAACGCCGCCCAATCCGGCCGAGCTCATCAACAGCCGCCGCATGTGCGAACTGATCAGGGCGCTGAAAAGCCGCTTCGATTTCGTGCTGCTGGATACGCCGCCCATCGGACTGGTCACCGACGGTCTCCTGCTGGCCGCCCATGCCGATGCCAGCCTCTTCATCGTGCGCTACGGGCAGACGCGCAAACGCGCCCTGCATCTGCTGGAGGAGTTGTATCAAGACCAGACCTTCTCCCGGCCGGCCATTGTGACCAACGGCCGGCAGCCCAGGGGCGAATACGGATACCTGTATGCCTACGGCCGGTATTAGCCAGAAAGCCGCCGGGCAGGCCGTTGCGTGCTCCCGGGCCCGGCAGCCTCCTTTTCAAGGGTCCCGCTGTGGCCGTGTTCCACAAAGGGGGACTCTTTGGCGAACGGGGGCGTATGCCCGAAAACTGCAAGACCACGACCTTTTCCAGCGGGATTTCTGCCCGTGAAAACTATTTTTGACCGTGCATGCATCGATATTCTGCTATGAAGTTCCGCGCGAGCCGCCCGACCCATGTGTTTTCCTACTTTCGGCTGTTCTATGCCTACCTGGGCAAGCGCATCTTCCTGCTCCTTATCCTCTCCATGCTGGTCGGCCTGTTCGACGGCTTCGGCATTGCCCTGTTCATTCCCCTGCTGGAGACCGTGTCCGGCGGTTCGGGCACGGACCATGCCCGGGCCATGGGTCGCCTCGGCTTCCTGCTGGACTGGACCGGCCAGGTTGGGCTGAACCTGAACCTGACCCTCGTCCTCGCCGGGAGGCGGGGGCTTGTTCTGCTCAAAGGGGTGATGGTCTTCCTGCAGGCTTACCTGAATACCGGCCGGCGGGCCCGCTTCATGCGCCAGGTGCGGCTGCAACTCATCGAGGGGCTCAGCAGCCTGGCCTACCCGGCCTTTACCGGCATGCAGGCGGGCCGCATTCAGAATACCCTCTCCGGCGAAACCCTCAAGATGGCCGCTGCCTTCGTCCACTTCTTCAGCCTGATCAAGTCCGGTATGCTGCTCGCGGTGTACCTGGGCCTGGCCCTGCTCACCAATGCGCGCATTGCCGCCCTGGTAATAGCCGGCGGCTTGCTCTCCAACCTGCTGTACCGCTCTGTTTTCCGGCGCACCAAGCAGCTGTCCCGGCGCTATACCGAGCAGGGGCATCGCTTCGAGGGCCTGCTCATCCAGAGCGTCGATTTCTTCAAATACCTCAAGGCTACCCAGGCCATGCGGCCCTTTGCCGGAAAGATGCGCCGATCGGCCGAAGCGCTGGAGGAGACCCACCGCCGCATGGGCTTTTATCAGGCCCTGATGACCGGCTCGCGGGAAGTGATGGTCATCGCCATCATCGTGGCGGTCATTCTCCTCCAGGTCCGGGTTTTCGGGGGGCAGCTCGCCGCCGTCCTGCTCACCCTGCTTTTCCTGTACCGCGGCCTGAACAGCCTGATCAACCTGCAGGGGTCCTGGAACGGCTTCCTAAACCACGCCGGGGCCCTGGACAACTTCCGGGATTTTGCCCTGCAGCTGGCCGAAGGGGGGGAACCGGAGGCAGAGCCCCGGGCCGTCCCTCCCTTCCAGGAGAGGATCGAGCTGCAGCAGCTGAGCTTCTCCTACCCCGGTAGCGCCGCGCCGGCCCTGCAGGACATTGCGCTGGACATCCCGAAGAACGCGACCCTGGCCATTACCGGCCCCAGCGGGGCCGGCAAGACCACCCTGGCCAATGTGCTGGCCGGCCTGCTGGTGCCGGATCGCGGCCGGCTGCTGCTCGACGGCCGTCCCCTCCAGCCGGAAGCTTACCCCTGCTACCGCGAGCGCGTGGGCTATATCACCCAGGAGACCGTCATCTTCAGCGATACGGCCTTCCACAACATCACCCTCTGGGATGAAAAGACGGAGGCCAGCCTCGCCCGGTTTTGGGAGGCCGTGCGGCGGGCCCGGCTGGAGGAGGTGGTTCAACAGCTGCCCCATGGGGAAGACAGCCTGCTGGGCGACCGCGGCATCCGCCTGTCGGGCGGGCAGCGCCAGCGCGTGGCCCTCGCGCGCGAACTGTACCGCGGCGCCGACATCCTCATCCTGGACGAGGCCACCTCCGCCCTGGATGCGGAAACCGAAGAGCTGATCCGCCAGAACCTGGAGGAACTGAAAGGGACCTGTACCCTCATCCTCATCGCCCACCGGCTGAGCAGCATCCGCCATGCCGACCGCATCCTGCTGATGGAAGCCGGGCGCATCGCCTTTGTGGGCGATTACGAGCAGCTGCTCGCCGAAAAGGCCGCCCTTCAACGCGCGGTCCAACCCTGAACACATGCCCGACCGAACCGGCGGACGATACACCACCCGGGCCTACTGGGAAGCCTACTACCGCCAGGCCGCCACAGAGCGCGGGCTGGTGGAGCGCATGGCCGCCCGCTACGACGCCCTCTGGAAGCAGCTGTACCAGGCCGCCGCCCGACGCCCGCGCAGCGCGCTGGAGATCGGCGGCTACCCCGGCCGCTACCTGGCCTACTTCAGCCGGCAGTACGGGCTGAAACCGGCTTGTCTGGATTTTAACTCCGATCGGGAGAAGGTGAAAGAAGCCTTTGCAGCATTCGGGCTCGAAGAAGGGCGAATAATTCAAGCCGATTTACTGGTTTACGAGCCAGACCAACAGTACGACATCGTCTATTCCCTGGGCCTGGTGGAGCACTTTGAAGATGTGCAGGGTGTGCTGGACCGGCACCTGGCCTGGCTTCGGCCCGGCGGCGCGATGCTGATCATGGTGCCCAACAAGCGCTACCTTCGAAAATGGTACGGCCTTCTGCTGGATCGCGACAACCTGGATCTGCACAATTTGGCCTGTATGCGGAAAGGTGTTTTTCGCCGTTTTGCCGCCCGGCACGGATTGCAGGTCCGGGCATTGACCTACTGGGGTCCCTTCCCCTACAAAGTGCACCGGCGGCTCAATGCTGCCCAGAAACTCATCTATCACGCTGTTCGGCAAGGGAGTAAACTCACGGCCGGCCTGCAGGAGCGCCACCCCTCGCGCTGGTACTCCGCAGGACTATACGCCATTTTTCAAAAGCCGTTATGAAGATCTGGTTGTACAACGGAAGCCTAGATGCGCCGCCCTTTATCCATGGGCTACAGCGGGCCCTGCACGACCAGGGGGTAGCTGCTCCCATGGTGGGTTTCGGGGAGGGAAAAGGGCCTTGGACCGGACAAACGCTCGAGCTGGGTCGGGTCTCAAACCGGATCGCTTTTGCGGCCGCCACTCTTGCAAAAATGGCGCTTGCCGGCCGGTTGCATCTGCGACAGATCCGCGCATTGTCAGGCCCAAGGGAGCAATCCCGATTGGCGCAGCTGAAGCGAATTGCCCTGTATCGAGCTATTCTGAAGCATCGTCCCGACATCGTCCATGTGCAGTGGGCCGCTCATTTGAGCTACTTCACCTGGCTTTTCGATGAAAAAACACGCCCGAAGATCGTCCTCAGCCTGAGGGGGCGACTTATCCATTCGGCACCGCTGGCCGATCCCGCCCTTGCTGCTTTTTATCGCGCTTATTTTCCGCGAGTGGATGCCTTTCATGCCGTTTCCGGGGCAATGGCCCGGGCAGCGACCCACTACGGTGCATCATTGAAAAGAATTTCGGTCATTTATTCAGGGGTGGACATTCCGGACCGGCTCCCTCCCGCTCGGCCGGCTGGTGGGCGTTTCCGTTTGCTGAGTGTAGGGCGTCACCATTGGATCAAGGGCTATCGCATTGCCTTGGAGGCGCTGGCTCGCCTGCGCGAGCGGGGCTTTCCGGTGCACTATACGATTGTCGCTCGAGGGGATCCCGAAGAAACCCGCTTCCACATCCGCGAACTGGGTCTGGAGCGGCAAGTGAGCCTGCTTTCGGGCTTGTCCCGCGAAGAAGTGTTTGAGCAAATGCACAGCGCCGACCTGCTGCTGCTGCCCAGCCTGGGAGAGGGTCTGGCCAATGTGGCCCTGGAAGCAATGGCGCACGGCTGTCTGGTCCTGAGTGCCGATGTGGGCGGCATGCCCGAGCTGATCCGGGACGGCTGGAACGGCCTGCTCTTTCCGGCCCGGGACGTGGATCAACTTGCCGGCAAGGTGAGCCGGGTGTGGCGAATGCCTGCTCCAGATCGCCGCAGGCTGATCGAACGAGCTCGCCAAACCCTGCACAAGCGACACCGGCCCGGGCAAATGGGTCGTCAGATGGTTGATCTGTACAAAAAGACACTATGCGCATAGGTTTGGTGCTGCCCCGGCCGCCGGGCTGGTCGGAAACGTTCTTTAACACCAAGATCCGGGTATTGCGGGAAGCCGGCCACGAGGTGGTGCTGTTTCCACAGGTGGCCAAAAGCCTGAAAAGTCCCACACCGATCTTCCGGGCGCCGCGGCTTTCCCGGCGTTCCAGGCTCGCCATGGTTCAAGTGCTGTTTGGCCTGCCGATCCTTCTCCTCCGGGCGCCGCGGCCGGCTTTTCGCGTTTGGAGTCTGAGACCCTCACGCGGTCGCCCTCCACGCAACGCCCCTCAAACCCATTCCCTACA
>JAJDFU010000394.1:6254-8696 GCA_020528935.1 Saprospiraceae bacterium
TTTACCTGAACAGCCACCTCCTACCTCACCGCCTCGACTGGCTGCACTTTGGCTTCGCCACTATGGGCCTGGGGCGGGAGCAGGTGGGGCGTGCCATCCGTGCGCGCACGGGAGTGAGCCTTCGGGGCTACGATCTCAACCAATCCCCTCTTGGCAAGCCGAGAATCTACCATTTGCTGTGGAAGCATGTAGACCGGGTTCACACACTTTCTGATGCCTTGCTCCAACGGGCCAGCCAACTCGGCCTGCCGGCGGAGATGCCGGTAATGCGGATACCGCCTGCCTTGGATATGGACCTTTTCATGCGCCAATCGCCATTGGACGACCTAGGCGATCCCTTGCGGATCTTGACCATGGCCCGACTGCACTGGATCAAGGGAATGGAGTACTGCCTCGAAGCACTGGCTTTACTCAAGAAAGAAGGTAGGAACGTTCGATACAAGCTCATCGGATCGGGCGGCGATTATGAGCGATTGGTTTACGCCCTCCATCAGCTCGGACTGCAAGAAGACGTCACATTCCAGGATAAAATGCCGCATG
Organism: Saprospiraceae bacterium; assembly: GCA_020528935.1. GTDB lineage: Bacteria > Bacteroidota > Bacteroidia > Chitinophagales > Saprospiraceae > JAJDFU01. The sequence goes on from JAJDFU010000394.1 coordinate 6,795, forward strand.
CGGCTGTGCCTCGGGAAATGGAAGCTTCGGACCTCTACTTGCAGTACAGCTTGCAGGAGGGCTTCGGCAATGCCGTACTGGAGGCGCAAGCCCTCGGCCTGCTCTGCATCGTGAGCGATGCGGGCGGCTTGCCGGAGAATGTGGTTCACGGCCAGACCGGCTGGGTAGTGCCCGGGCGCTGCCCCAGCAGCCTGGCCCGTCAGATACGGGCGGTGATCGAGATGCCGAGGGAAGAACGGGAAGCAGTGCGGCGGCAGGCCATGCAACGGGTAAAGCAAGGCTTCAGCCTCGAGGGCCACCGTCGGCAGTGGAACACTTTTTTCACCGATGAGAACTAACCGACGATTGCGTGCCTGTTTGGCTGGCCTGCGGGGCGGATTGCCTGCCGAAACGGTCAGTCTGCTGGGACACAGGCTGCGCATTCTGCCGGGTACAGTGCGCCGCCGGCCCGACTACGACGATGCCTGGTGGGTAGCCCTCTGCCGACATGCCCGGCAGGTTTTCGATATCGGAGCCAACGTAGGCTATACCGCTCTGCTGGCGCTCCTGGCCGGGCCGCCGGACCGCCTTCTACTGGTAGATCCGAATGCGGAGGCGCTGGCCCGGGCGGCCTACAACCTGGCACTCAACGGGCTGATCGCGCCCTGCAGCTTTCGCTGTGCCTTTGCGGACGCCCGATCTGAGGAGCAGGTGCGCTTCTACACCCTGGGCGCGGGGGCGGCGGGCAGTACATTCGCCGGCCATGCCCGCTCCGCAGCTGCCCACGATGCCTGGTCCTGGGTGCCGGCCACCACCTTGGATGCGCTGGTGCACACCGGTAAATGGCTGCCGGACCTGGTAAAGATAGACGTAGAAGGCGCTGAAGCCCGGGTTCTGGCGGGGGCAGGCCAACTGGCCTCTTCCCGCCAAACCCGCTTTCTGGTGGAAATGCACAGCCCGCCCGAATTGCCCATGGCTCTCAACGCCCAAAAGGTGCTGGCCTGGTGCCGGCACACCGGCTACCGGGCCTGGTACTGTGCCGAGGCCGAGCCGCTCCGCTCGTCCGGCCGTATTGCTCACCGGGGAAAATGCCATCTGCTCCTTCAACCCAACAGTTGGGCGTACCCTCAGGCACTGGAGGACATACCCCAGGGAGCTTCTTTGCCGCAATGAACTGATCCGGTGTGTGGCCCCGGGTTCGGGATCGTCGATCCGGTAATCATGCTGTTCCTTTTTCAGAAATACCTGCAGCCCACCTGGTACTTCAACCGGCTTCCGGAGGGCCGAATGGGCCGGCCCATCCCGGTTGAACAGAACGAAGCGGTGTACCGCGACCTCCTGCTCGGCCGGCGTTGGGACGTGCCGCCCCACCGAGCGGCGAGGGACCCGGATGCCAACTACCGCTTCCTGCGTCGCTATTTTCATCCGGCCTGGAGCGGATACGTATGGATGCTGCGGGTAATCAGCGGTCACTGGCGGCCGGCGGGTTTGCGGGCATTTTTTCGCAGTTTCCGCGAAAAGCGATCAACCCTCTACCGGCATCTGCCCGAAACGCCGACCCTGCCGGCTCTTCGGGAAACGCCCGGCGTTTCGGTCATCCTGCCTACGCTCAACCGCTACGATGCCCTGAAGGATGCGTTGAAAGACCTGGAGCAGCAGGACTATCCGGCCTTTGAGGTCATCGTCGTGGATCAGTCCGAGCCCTTCCGGCCCGGATTTTACCGGCCTTTCGATTTGCCGCTAAAGCTGATCCGGCAGGAGGCAAAAGCGCTGTGGCGGGCCCGGAATACAGCGATACGGGCTGCGGAGTACGAGCTGCTGCACTTTTTTTACGACGCTTCCCCCGTAGGCTCCGATTGGAGGCATTGCCCCTGTCTCTGATACACATTTCCGAGCACCCGAGCCCGTACTAGATCTCGTATC
>JAJDFU010000194.1 GCA_020528935.1 Saprospiraceae bacterium
ATGCGGGCGCCCTGCTCCAGGGAGCCATCCACCTGTTTTTTCAGTTCGTCGCGCAGATCCCGGCGTGCCATGGTGGTGAGCAGTACGTCCCCGTCTTCCGGAGCGCCTTCTTCCAACTGGTTCAGGCGATCCAGCAGGCGGGTTTTAAACGGTTCGTACACTTCGGCCTGCACGATAAACCGCTTGGCGGCGATACAGGTTTGCCCGTTGTTGTTGAGCCTTGCCTGCAGGCCGACCCCGGCAGCTTTGTCCAGGTCCGCATCGGCCAGAACGAGGTAGGGGTCGCTGCCGCCCAGCTCCAGAACGCATTTTTTGAGATGCTTGCCGGCCAGGGCCGCTACGGCCGAGCCGGCGCGATCGCTACCGGTAAGGGTCACTCCCTGTACTACGGGGCTGGCTATGATCTGCTCCACCTGATCCGTATCCACGAAGAGGGTCTGAAACAATCCGGGCACGGAAAGGTGCCGGCCGAGCAGCTCTTCGATGGCCAGGCCGCATTGCCCTACATTGGGAGCCGGCTTGAGCAGGGCTGCATTGCCGGCCAGCAGGGACGGAATACCAAAACGAAAAACCTGCCAGAAGGGATAGTTCCAGGGCATGATCGCAAACACCGCTCCCAGCGGATCGAAGCGGACGATGGCCTGTTTGTCCTCAAAAAAGCGCTTTTGGGGCGTAAGGAATTGCTCGGCCTGCTCCGCGTAGTAGCGGCAAAGCGAGGCGCACTTTTCAAGCTCGGCCCGGGCCTGATCCAGCGGTTTGCCGATTTCCCGGGTAATGATACCGGCCAACTCGTCGCGCTGGGCCTCCAGCGCAGGCGCCAGCAAGGCCACCTCCCTGGCCCGCTCGGCAACCGGCAGGGCCGACCAGGCCGAAAAAGCATCACCTGCGCGCTTCAGATGGCGATCCAGGGATTCGGCGTCGAGGAATTCCCGCTCAAACAGGAGTTCTCCGGTGAAGGGATTGGTAGAAACGAACATAAGGGAAGAGATGTGGATTTTGCAATCCAACATTGCTATGAGCCTCCGGGTTTGGCAGGCCACCTACCGGGCCGGCTGAAACTGGTAATCCTCAAAGTGCAGGATGTGGACAAATTGATTTTCAAAGTGATCAATTTTTGCCTGCAGCAGGTCCGATCCCGGCAAAAACAAAGGCTCGAACGAAAAGCGGGTATGCAGGTAATCGGCGGGATTCTGCTCCAGAAAATACTGAAACTTTGTTCCGTGCCGGTGAAGCTGCTGACCGAAGTATTTCATGACGTCGTACCCCAGATAGGCTTCCGTGCGTGGAAGGGTGCCGAAAGCATCAAAAAAGGCACGCTCGAAACGCCGAACCTCGCCGGATTGGGCATCCAGATAGTAGTTACTACTCAGATGTACGTTGAGCTTTTCGTAATAATCGTAGTCCATCTGCTCGAAGCGCATCCACTGGGGTAATCCATAGATGGAGATGTAATCTTCGTATTCCCTGGCCAGATCGGTTTCCCGCAGCAGCGAATAGACGAAAGGCTCGGACCAGGAAGGCGCAATGAGGATCAGGGTGTCCCGCTCTTCCAGGTAGTTTTCCAGATCCACTTTGGCGTAGGTGCTCTGGCCTTCGGAGACGACGTATTCCGCCAGCGGCGGCACCTGGTCGGATCCCATGTGGGCGAAGTAGGCCTCTTGAAAATAGCGGAGAATGGCCTTTTGCATATCGTTATCCTCGCACACCAGGACGATCTGATTGGCCGCATAGCGTTCGAGTGCGTGCTCAATAATGGCTTTGCAATGGGTCTGCAGCGTGGGGCTCACCTGCACGTAATTGGGATTGTTGCTGGAAAGATTGGCCGTACCGCTGTAGGGCGAAACCAGGGTGATATCATTGCGCCTGGCGAATTCGGCAAGCTGTTTGACATTATTTCGGCGATAAGGGCCGATAATGAGGTGGCTCTGGCGAATAAAGGCATCCTGATTCAGCATGGTGCGAACGGTACGTTCGTCGCCGCGGGTATCCTTGACCGCCACATTGAGCTTAATCCCCATCTGGCTGAGTTCATTCAGTGCGATTTGCGCTCCACCGTAAAAGTGCAAGGCCCAAAGCGATCCTTCGAATATGCCCCCGGAAGTATTGACGGAGCGATCAGCCACAAAAGGCAAAAGGAGGGCAACATTGTATCGCGTAAATTTTTCCGAGCCGTATTCTTCACCCGTTTCCAAGAGGTAGGATCCTTCGTCGGCCGGCACGCCTGAGACGGTGCCCTGAGAGGTGATCGGCGGGCGGATCTTCTCGTCCACCAGTTTCCATTGCCGGGTATCCATCCCCTCTTCCGGGCGTTCTTGAAGTACCACCCACTGGCCGAGGTTCGGGTCATATACCCTGCGTCCTTCGATAGGGCCCAGTTCTTCTTCTGCATCCGCGGCGGTGCCGTCTTCCGCTTTGCGAAACAGGCTGCAGGAAGAAGAAAAGAAGATCCCGATGCTCAGGCTCAGCAGGAAGAGTTTACTCCCACTCAATGGTTGAGGGCGGTTTTGTGCTGATGTCATATACTACGCGATTAATGCCACGAACGTTGTTGATGATCTCACTGGAAACTACGGCCAGAAAATCGTGGGGCAGCCGGCTCCATTCAGCGGTCATACCATCCAGCGAATTAACGGCGCGCAGGGCCACGGCTTGTTCATAGGTGCGTTCATCGCCCATGACCCCTACCGAATGTACGGGAAGAAGCACCGCACCGGCCTGCCATACCTGATCGTAGAGGCCGTATTTTTTGAGGTTGCTGATGAATATGGCATCGGCCTCCTGGAGCAGCTGTACCTTCCCGGGGGTAATATCGCCCAGGATGCGCACGGCGAGCCCGGGCCCCGGAAAGGGATGCCTCGACAAAATGGAGGGCGGAATACCCAGCTCGGCTCCGACGCGACGGACCTCGTCCTTGAAAAGCATGCGCAGGGGCTCGATGATTTTGAGCTTCAATTTCTCGGGCAGCCCCCCCACATTGTGATGGCTCTTGATGGTGACAGAAGGACCGTGTACGGAAATGCTTTCGATGACATCCGGATAGATGGTGCCCTGTCCTAGCC
>JAJDFU010000601.1 GCA_020528935.1 Saprospiraceae bacterium
ACAAAATACGAAAAAAAAAAACGGGCTACTACCCGATCGCAGCTTCCTTTGAACAAACGAGTACCCGCCAAAGTTCTGATCTTTCCCCTGCCTTTTGTGCCGCCCACAAAACCATACCGCCCATGAACTCCTCTGCCTGGCCCTTCTGGCTGGTGCTCCTCGGTATTAGCCTGGCCGGCAATAAATTGGAAGAGCTGGAAGGCCTGGAGATAAACAGCGAGGCTGAACTGGCTTTCCCATTCATCAACTCGACCATCTCCATAGCCGAACTGCTGGAAGAAACCAATGACCTGGCCACCGTGTACGTAGATGAAACGGGCCTCATCCATTTTCTGTACGAGGGCGAGGTCTTTGGCGAAACGGCCCGGGAACGCTACGAATCGCTCAACTTCCTCATCCCGCCGGTCGTACCTGTTACGAGCCCCGACCAGGCCCTGCCGCTGCTCATCCCCGGCGATATAGATATCGACAGCCTGATCCTGCGAACGGGCACGATGGCCTACCGCTTCCGCAATCCGTTCCAGGAGGAAGTGGAAGTGGAAATCCGCCTCCCGCAGATCCGCAGTGGCGGAGAGGCCCTGCGCTTCGAAGCGACGGCCCCGGCCTACAGCGGATCGGGCGACTTCCCGCTGGTGACCAACTCGGACAATCCGAAAGACCTGAGCGGCTACGCCATCATCCCCGTCAACGATACGATCTACGTCGAATACACCGCCCGGCGGACCGTCAGCGGCGACGAAGTGACGCTCGATAATGTCGCCCTGGAAGTGGACAGTTTCAACTTTTCCTACGTGGAAGGCTTTTTCGGCAACCAGGTCGACGATTCGCCCCGCGACACCATCGAGGTAGAGTTTTTCGATTCCTGGGTCCAGGGAGACGTCTATTTTGCCGATCCGACGATCACCCTCGACTTTGAAAACTCGTTCGGCCTGCCGACCCGCGCGGTAATCAATCGCTTTGATGTGATCTCGGTGCGGGGTGAAGTGCTTCCCCTGGAGAGCGAATTTGTGGACGACGGGATCGATTTTCCATTCCCCTCGCTCGATCAGGTGGGGCAGGTGATCCGCACTGAATTCGTCTTTGACAAGACCAACTCCAATCTGGACAATATCCTGGGCAGCGAGCCCGCCCTGGTCGACTACGACATCGACGCCGTATCCGAGCCCGTCAATCAGCGGGGTTTTTTTACCGACAGCAGCTACTACCAGGCCCGCCTGCGCATCGACCTGCCCCTCTTCGGCACGGGCGCCGATTACCTGGTGCGGGATACCGTGGAACTGGATCTGGACGAATTGGATAATGCCAGCGAAGCCGAATTCAAGGTGGTGGCCGACAACGGAATCCCCCTGCAAATGGAAGTGGTCTACACCTTCATCAACGAGCGGGACGAAGTGGTTGCCACCCTGCTGGAGGGCGGAGAGCTGATTGTGGAAGGCGCACCCGTGGATGCCGAAGGCAATCCCACAGGGGTAGCGAGCAAGACTACCTTTGTGCTCGTGTCGGAGGCCGAGCTGGAAGCCATACATACCGCTGACCGGGGCGTGCTCACGGCCATTTTTTCCACCAGCGCCGGCGATGCGCCCGTTCGCATCGCAGATGATCAGCAGAGCAATGTGCGCATGGGCGCTATCGTGACCCTGGACGGCGAATAATTCCAACGATTTTAGGTTAAGCAACCCGCACACACCCTACAACCCATGAGGCATTACCTGCATTTACTGGCTTTTCTTCTTCCCGCCATCGGGCTGGCCCAGCAGGACCTGGGCACGCATTTTATGCGCGGCATCTGGCAGGCCAACCGAACCAACCCGGCCCTCTTACCGGATGCCAAGGTAGCGGTGGGGCTGCCCGGGCTGTACAATTCCTTCTACGCCAACGACTTGACGTACAACCGGATAATCCGGACCCGGAACGGCCAGACCGTACTGGAACTGGATGAATTCATCGACCGGCTGGAGGATCGCAATTTTTTGAAGGAATACCTGGATGTGGAAACCCTCAGCCTCGGCCTCACCTTCGGCAGCCTGCATTTCAACATTGGGCATACGGCCCACGCCATTGCCTATTCCGACTACCCGCGGGAACTGGTCCAGTTTTTTTGGCAGGGGAATGCCCAGTTTGTTGGCCAGACGGTGGATATCGGCCTCAACGGACAGGTGAAGGGCTATCACGCATTTGCTCTGGGCTTTGCCTACCAGTTTCCGGAGGGGCTTACCCTGGGCATGAAGGTGAAACTGCTCAACGGCTTTGGCGACACCTCCACCGGCAAGGATCAGGAAGAACTCCGCCTGACTACCAGCGATGACGTCTATCAGCTCACCCTGGATTCCGATTTCCGCCTGAATACCACCGGGGATCTCCAGTACAATGGCCTGGACGACATCGAATACCGTTTCGCGCAGGGCAACTTCCAGGTAAACGACCTGTTCTCCAGCAACTTCGGCTTTGCGTTCGATCTGGGTGCCCGCTACCAGACCGAGCGCTGGGATCTGGCCTTCAGCCTTATCGACCTGGGCCGGATCAGCTGGGACCGGAACGTGGTCAACCTAAGCCTTCAGGGCGAAGACACCTTCGAAGGCCTGGATGCCATCAACGATCTGATCCGGGATTCTGCAGTGAATTACGGGATCCTGGATACCCTGGAATCGATCTTTGCCGTGGACTCCACCTTTGAGGCCTACCGCACCGTACTGCCGGCCGGGCTCTACCTCAGCGCCAACTACCGGCTCAGCCGGATCGTCTCGGTGGGAGCGCTTTTCTATTCGGAATTTTACCGCGGCTCCGCCTTTCCTGCTTTCATCGTGAGCGGTCAGGCGAGACTGTCAAAGTGGTTTCAGGGCGGTATCACCTACGGCTTTCGCCAGCGCTCCTGGGACAACTTGGGACTGAATGCTGCTGTATCCCTGGGGCCGGTGCAGATCGTGGCATCAAACGATACCTTTTTGGCTCTGGTGCGGCCCTTCGATGCCGATAACGCCAACTTCCGCCTGCGCCTGAAGCCGGCATTCACCAGACAGGAGCCGGAGTGGACGGCACGCCAACGAGAGCCGGGGGGA